>DAISKX010000409.1:0-4285 GCA_036820725.1 Nitrospiraceae bacterium | reverse complement strand
ATTCGTGACGACGTGCACCTCGGCGGCGCGCACAAACGTGGCGCTCTTTACTCATCGCGCCGTGCGCTTCATTATTCTTCGCATCGCTGACCTCCGTCAACGGACGTAAACTCGATGGCCTTGACAGGCCGCGGGACAGGTGACTAGGCTGCACCATTCCCTGTGGAACTTCCCGCGCTCAAAGATGATCCCATCCTGAAGGTGCTTCGCCCCCTCGTCGAAGCCTATCTGGCGTTCTGGCGCATGGACAGCCGCCACATCCGTTCGCTAAAACTGACGCCATCGCAATTCGACGTGATCGCCACGTTAGGCGACACGGACGGAATGACGTGCGCCGAGCTTTCCGCAGCGACTCTTGTCACCAAAGGCACCCTCACGGGCGTGCTCGATCGCCTGGAGGCAAAGGGATTGATCCGACGCGAGTCGGTGGTCGATGACCGCCGCAGTATTAAGATCAATCTGACCGACAAGGGAGATCAGCTCTACCGCAAAACCTTTGCGGCGCATGTCGCGTTCATTCGTCCGTTTTTCGAGCGGGCATTGACGAGAAGGGATGCGGAGCAGCTCCGTGTGTTGTTGTTGCGGATTCGTCGGAGTTTTGAGCAATCACCGGCATGATGACCGTCACGATCCTAGGCTCAGGCACCAACATGCATCCCACCCGCGCCGCGGCCGGATATCTCGTGCAGACCGATCAGATCTTCTTGCTGGATTTCGGGCCCCGCACACTGGTCAATCTCATGAAAACGGGGGTCGATCGACATCGAATCACCCACATTCTCTTTTCCCACTTCCATGCAGATCATTTTTCGGATTTCATCACATTTTTCTTCGATGCCGTCATCCACTGTAAACACGAAGGAGGAACCAGGCCAACACTGACACTCGTGGGCCCTCGCGGCACCACACATCTCCTTCGCACCATCATGAAGGCCCTTCCTGGTTTCCACTCCCCGCCGTTTCAGGTCCGCATCAAGGAAGTAGCGGACCGGAGCTTCATGCTTGGTCAAACGCGAATCACCCCGCGCACCATGCGCCACGTGCCACACTTGCATTGTCTTGGTTACCGTATTGAATACAATGGCCGGATAGTGGCTTATTCGGGCGACACACAGGTCTGTCAGAATCTGGTACGCCTCTGCGGGGAGGCGGATGTGGCGGTGCTCGATTGTTCATATCCGGCGAACAAGCCGGGCCCGGTGCACTTGCATGCCGGTCAGTGTGGACAAGTCGCCCGGGAGGCCGGAGCAGATCGATTGGTGTTGTCTCACTTTTACCCGATTGCGGAACGCTATGATGTGTGTGAACAGGCGGGAGAATACTTCTCGGGGCGGATCCGGATGGGTCGCGATCTACTCACGATCAAGCTCGATTGACCAGCAGCATGCTGAAACTTTCCGTGAAGTGTCGAACCCTCGTCAACCGTCATGCGTCATTCGTAAATGTGAAGTGCTGTTCCCGCTTCTCGATTGACAACTGACGTGTGACGATTGACGGCGTGCTGTATCACGAACGACGAACGAAGAGGACGGCCTTTTTGACCATCCTGCTATAATCCGCCTTCGCGTTGCTCACACCCCAAAATCTCGGTGAATCGCGCCAGGCGGATCTTCTTGAGCGGCTCGTCCAGTTTGCTATAGATAGCCGCCAAGTTTTTTATCATTCGGGTCAAAATGGCGCGCGTCGGGCTGCTTTGTAAGAAGCGATCTTCGAATCCATAGCCTGCCTCCGTAAGAAACCGAGCACAATTCTTTTCCGTCAACAGGGCGCCGCCATTGAAACAATCGATGAAGATTTTGTATTTCTCTGCCTCGTATTTGACCAGAAAATGGCCCGGCATGCCGATCCCGTGCACCGGCAGTCCGAGGCGTTTCCCCACCAACAGGTACACGACAGACAGACTGATCGGGATGCCGGTTCGGCGATCGATGACCCGATTCAGATAGCTGTTCTCGAGTTCATAATAGTTCTTGGTATTTCCCTTAAATCCCTGCTCGGTAAATAGATATCGATTCAATGCTTTCACGGTTTCTTCCGCGGATACCCGGGAACCGATCTGACCCCGCAATTCCCGACCCATCTCATCGAGCTGTTGCGAGTACTGCCCTGTATCCAGGGAAGGATAGGCATACCGCGCCAAAAGAAAGGCGCCGCTTTCGAGGTCGAGCCCTTCATCCGGCCGTTTGACAAGTTCCCGCAATTCATCTTCGAGGCGGCTGCCGCGGATTTCCTCGAGAATCGTCGCAATTCGGTTGGCCATGCCCGGCTGCTCCATCTCGGCTTCCTGCAGCAGAGGCACGGCCGAGTCACCATAATCGATCAGGCGTCCGCTGATCGTCTTCACGATCCGGTCATCTTCGTCGCCCAATAACCGGATCAGCGCGCGAATCTGAGGCTCGTTGGTGAGCATGGATATCCCCAACTGCGACAACCTTCCTTATCCCATCGCCCGGCGGAATGCTTTCGCCCCGCCATAGAGGCAGATCGCGTCAAATATCACCATGACGACGATCACCATGCCCACGTGCGGCAACGCCTCGCCCCATCCTTGCAGGATGAGCGGGCGCACGGCATCAATGGCCCAGGTCATGGGATTAAACCGTGCCAATACCCCCATCCAGCCGGGCATCGCCACAAGCGGTACGAGCGCAGAAC
Source organism: Nitrospiraceae bacterium (assembly GCA_036820725.1). Taxonomy (GTDB): domain Bacteria; phylum Nitrospirota; class Nitrospiria; order Nitrospirales; family Nitrospiraceae; genus DASSBQ01. Next base: position 1,630 of record DAISKX010000409.1, on the reverse strand, counting down.
TCAGAAAGATCATCGGAAGTGATAAAAAGCCCAACACCGAGAAAAAGTCTCCATGACTCTTCACCGAAAACGCCATCGCCATCGAGATGGCGGTCAGCCCGACGCCGAACAGCATCCCGATCAATAAAATCACAGCCACTCCGCCTAGGCCCGTCGCCGGGCTGACACCGAATAACCAGGCGACGCCGAGTATGACCAATACCTGCAAGGACGTAATGGTCATGACAAAAATGAATCGGCTCAGAATGACGGAAGAGCGGCGTATCGGGGTGGACATGAGTCGTTCCAGAAACCCGTTTTCCTTGTCAAACAGGAGATCGACTCCACCGGCTAGACCGTTATTCAGCACCGTCATCACCACGACCCCGGCTGCGAGGAAGCTGATGTAGTTCGGGGCTTGTGTGACCTGCGCATCCGCAGCCCGTTGAAACAGGTTTCCGAAAAAGATCAGCCAAAACAGCATGGGCTGAACCAATGTAAAGAGCATGCTGAATCTCTCGCGGCTGAGCCGGCGGACCCACCGCATCGTCAACGCACGAATTTCTTGCCAATACTCTTTCATAGAAAAGTTCTGAGTTCTGAATTATGAGTTCTGAGTTGTAAATTTCGACTAAGCAACCAGGTGGGCAGAATCCCAGAGGAAGAGTTCATATTGTCCTTCAACTCACAACTCACAACTCCTAATTCAGAACTCATGATTCCTCCTTGGGCGCTTCTTCCCGCATCGATCGGCCGGTATGGGCGACGAACACATCGTCTAATCGGGGACGGTGATAGTCGATAAACTCAATCTGACAGGTCAACCGGTTCGCCGCTTCTAGGATCGCGGGCAGGGCCTTTTCCGGAGAGTCGACGCGGATGTCCAGTCCATTAGGCTTGGTCGCGACGGCCCGGATCGCCGGAATGGATTTCAGCGCATCGGCCAATGTCTCGACACGGTCCTGCTCTCTGATCGTCAGGGAGACGATATCGCCGCCTAAGCCGACCTTCAGTTCGGTCGGCGAGCCGAGTGCTTTGATCCGCCCTCCGTCGATGATCGCGATCCGGTCACAGAGCTGATCGGCCTCATCCAGATAGTTCGTCGTCATGACAACCGTGATGCCACGAGCACGCATGGCCCGGACATAGTCCCAGATCCGGAGCCGGCTTTGTACGTCCAATCCCAATGTCGGTTCGTCCAGAAAAAGAACTTTCGGATCGGGCAGAAGGCCGCACGCAATGTCGAGCTTGCGTTTCATGCCTCCCGAATAGGTTTTTGCCGGCCTGTCCGCATGCTGTTCGAGTTCAACCAGCTTCAGGAGATGAGCAATCCGGGTGGCGGCTTCTGCGGGAGAAAGATGGTACAGGTTGGCCAATAAATCGAGGTGCTCCCGGCCGGTGAGAAAGCGATCGATGGCTCGCTCCTGCGGAACATAGCCGATCGACCGGCGCACCCGATCGGCATCGCTGACCGTGTCCATCCCCAATACCGTGGCTTTGCCTGAGGTCGGATGAAGAAGCGTGATCAGGATGCGCAGCGTCGTGCTCTTCCCTGCGCCATTCGGTCCCAGCAAGCCGAAAATCTCGCCGCCGGCTACTTGAAAAGAAATGTCGTCGATGGCTCGTACCTGGTCATACGACTTGGCCAGGT
>DAISKX010000408.1:0-4289 GCA_036820725.1 Nitrospiraceae bacterium | reverse complement strand
ATATGGGGGACATGCTCGTCAAATCGGGGGACTGGCAAATGGCGCAGAAGATATACGCGAACGCCAGGCGCTTAAGTACATACGCGACATGGAGATATCAATCGGTTCTGGAGGATCGCATCAATCCAGCGCAAGTCAACATCGCGTTGTTCAATGCGCCAGATGACATACTGAAGGCACGGATGATGATCAACTCGGAATTCGCCATCAGCAGTGAGGAACGGGGATGTTAACTAAAAGGTTTCAAACAGATAAAAAAAGTTGGTGCCGAAGGCGGGATTTGATCTTCTCGATTTCAGAGTCGCAATGCAGGAGTGCCATTCACAGGCGTTCTGAATAAATATCAATAGCTTGAAGTGTGGTCGTAAGTGATAGCACATGGTAAGCAAAAGTCATAAAATCGATCTGCTATACGACCGTTTTACGACCGTGATCTCATTCATGCTCTTCAGACCTTTGAAATTGCAATTCCGCAGCCTTGATTCAATCCTCGTTTGATCGGAAGGTGCATGAAGCTCAGCCTGAATGCTCGGACAAGTCCTACCCTGCGGAGTCATCGTCAAACATGGCATCGTACAATTGCTCTGCCGCGGCGTCTTTCGAGATAAACGTGGCGGCGCCCGCCCGCGTCATCGCTTCCACGACTTCAGCGATATTGTTGACGGAGATCCCGATGACCATGGCATCCGGCTGTGCCTCTTTGATCAATTTAGTCGCTTCGATGCCATCCATCTGGGGCATGTTGATGTCCATGACAATCACATCGGGCTTCAACTCGGCAGCCATCGCCACCGCCTCTAGCCCGTTCCCGGCCTCGCCAACGATCCTCACATCGGGATATCTGTCCAAAATGGCCCGCAAGCCCTGGCGGACCATCGCGTGATCATCTACTAACAGGACCCGGCGCACGCCGGATGCGTCTCCCGCTGCTGTACCCCGCAGGAGAGGGGGCTTGATCGGCTCTTTACGGTTGTGGCCTGATTGAAAGGCTTTGGCCAACGGCAGACCCAGAGTCATCGTCGTTCCCTGGCCGACGACGCTGTGCATTTGCAACCAGCCGCCCATGGCTACCATGCGTTCCCGGACGCTGAAAATTCCGAAATGCTCGGCTGCTGTCGTGGCTTCGAGCGAGGCTGTCTCGAATCCTCGGCCTTGGTCTTGTACCGTAAGGATTAACGATGCGTCATCTGGAATGGACAGCGCCACTATTGCACGATCCGTGGCGGCATGTTTCACGACATTGAGCAACAACTCGCGCACCGACTGAAACAGCAGCGTGGCGTGATCATCCGTTAACCGCATGCCCTCCGGGGGAAGGCGCACCTCGACAGTGAGACCGTGTTGTGACATCTGGTCGCCGAGCCAGGTGAGGGCCGTCGGCAAGCCGAACTGCTGCAAGATCGTCGGGCTCAAGTCGGCCATGAGTGTGCGCGTATAGGTCAGGGCCTGCGTGAAGATCTCGTCGAGGTCATTGATCAGCGGGGTAAGGGAGGAATCAGCGGGTGTTATTCTGAGACGCGCCTGCCCGATCTTCAAGCGGCCCAATACGATCATTTGTGCCAGATAATCATGCAACTCCGTGGCGAGACGTTTGCGCTCCCGCTGCTCCACAAGCGTCAGTTGCGAAGCCAGCGATCGCAATTGATGCTGCTTCCTTACCAAGAGTTGGTTCGCTTCGCTCAGACCTTGATAGCGTTGCGCCGACCGTTCGATCTGTTCCTGCGCGCGAAGCGCATTCAGCGTGAGCTGTTCGTTGGCGTCCCGCAGGTGATCGCCTGGTACATTCGGCGATCGACCCGGGTCCTCTGGTGCGTCCTCGTCAGTCACACCTACTCCGTCCCCTTCGGGTCGTTAGTCTTTTGTCGGCTCCGTGTTTTTTCCAGTCTTCTCGGGATGCCGGTCATCAGTCCCTCATAGCCCTGGAGTCCGGGCCCGATAACGAGGCCCTCATTCGTGATCTCGTATAACCGGAATTCCTTGCTGTGTTGACTGCCACGCAGTTTGACGACGGCCATCAGTCGTTTGAGCTGTCCGTCGAGTTCAAGATAGCGCATCAAGATAATGCCGTCGGTCAAAAACGCCGTTCCATGCGGGCTGAAACGCAGATCGATGTACGAGTCCACCATTTCTACCGTCAGCAGAAGGGTCACGCCCATGGCGGTCAGCATGGCGGACATCCGGTGGAGCGTCTCACGGAAATCCTCGCGGAATGCCGGGGCCAGCGCCAGCTCCAAACCCGAGAGCGAGTCAATGACGATGCGTTTCACGCCGTGCGCCAGCACCGCATCCCGAACCTCCTGCAACGTCTCGTCCAAAGAAAGATCGAGCGGTCGCAGATAGATGACATGCAGAGAGCCTTCCTGAATCCGTCGCGCCACTTCCGCTCCCAAGGGAGAGGTGTGGAGATAATCCGAGGGACGTTTCTCGAAGATGGCGAGGAGGCCGGGCTCGCCGTGTTTGGCGCCTTCGGCGATGAACTGCATCGACAGCACCGTCTTGCCGGAACCCGATGAGCCGGCGACTAGTAGGGAGGAGCCGGCCGGAATGCCGCCGCCCAACATCCGGTCCAACTCGCTGACGCCGATTGAGACGCGCGCCCGCGTCTGAACCGACTGGCCTTCCTTCAGCTTCTTGATCTGATCCTGCGCACTGATCTCTTTCGGAATCGGTACACGCGGGAATACCTGCACGCCCTTGCCGGTGATGCGAAATGTCTGCAATCCAGGGATGGGCGCTTGCCCGCGTATCTTCACGACCTGCAACTTGCGGACGATTGAATTGCGCTCGACACCTTGATTCAGCCAGATGATGCCGTCGGCCACGGTGAAGATGGGATTATCTTCCTTTTCAGAATTTTGATATTCCCCGACCAGGAACGTTGTTGCTTGCCAGGTCGTGAGTTGCAGAGCAAGGCGTTGGACGAAGGCCTGCAACGACAATTCTCCATTGGTGTCGGGTTCCTGCGACGCGCGGATGACGGATCGGAAGGAGTCCACCACCACGAGGCCCGGACTGGTCGCCTCGACCTCCGCGACAATCCGTTCCAAGACCTTCCCGAGACCTTGCTCCAGGATCTCGTGCTCGATGGAAATGAAGCGGATACTCCGGTTGACCTTGGCCGCGTCAAAGAAATCAAACTGTTGCTGGTAACGAAGGAGCTTCAGAGGAGGCTCGCCCAGGACGGAAATATAGAGGGCCGACCGTTCGGGCGTGGCCAAGGCAAAGCAAATTTGATGCACCAGCGTGGTCTTCCCGGCGCCCGGGCCGCCTGCCAGCAGATTGAAGGAAAATTCGGGTAACCCGCCACCCAGCACGTCATTGAGGCCGGGGACGCCGGTATTGAGTTGGACGAGGGGAACTCTCTCATTCATCAATGCGTCTCCTCTGAGGGGACCGTAAGAATTTTCGGCCAAGCCTCCTGCAAGAGCTGCCGGGTCAATCGCTCCCCGATGAACGTCGCCAGTAATTCGACAAATGCCGTCAACAGCGCGACCGACGCCTCCCGGGCGACCTCCTGTTGCTGTTGGCACAAGCACGCGCGTACGGCTTCGAGAACGGCATCCTCTTTCGCCGTTCGCGCTTCTCCATAACAGGGGAATGCCCCTTCCGTGAGCTTGAGGCTTCGGCGGAACAGCGCCTGGCTGCCCATTTTTCCCAGGAGGGGGGAGAGGATCTTCAGGAGTGTTTCACATATGCCGACGGCGGCGGAGGCGAGTTCCTGCGAATCTCGGCGGGTGCCAAGCTCACACGTCATGAACTGATAGGTCGCTTCGCGGACTGTCGAAACAGGGGCCATCGTCCTGGCTTCCTCATCGAGTCTGACCATCGAAATGAAGTAGGGAGTCGTGCAACTTCATCGGAACTCGCCGGTTCTGGATCGCCATCTTAGGGATTCAATAGCCGGGGCGAGCATGAAATGGGGCAATCCTGGGTGGCTGAAAGTAGTAGTTGATAGGAACCGGTTCCAAAGGAGGTACTGTCCGTTTGTCCAAAACAAGAGCCATTTAGGTACAAGAAGGTATCTGTAATACGGAGAAGAGTAAAGACCTTTTAGACCCCAAGGTAAGCATGCGATATACCGGTGAGTATACGGGTTGTTGACGAGGAGTTATTTGGCAATGCCATCTGTGATCGCCGGGTTATTTGCCATGAACGCTCGATTTACAGAATAAGATAGGCGGCGCGGCATTACTAGTGCAAAGAAATGTGTAGGATATGAATTGGGATTTTCATACATCTGGTTTATGAACACCTCCAATCGACGTTGTCACCCCTCGCAATCCCGCTGA
>DAISKX010000407.1:0-4299 GCA_036820725.1 Nitrospiraceae bacterium | reverse complement strand
CAGGGCGATGAATCCCATCAAGCAAATTGCAACCAAACGCATAGAAATCTTCCTTTCGTAAGAGTTTCTCCTGAACGTTTAGAGAATCTCTCATAGCACATCGGTTAAGTCAAAGCCATGTCTGCGGCCGCGTTCATCCGACAGGTCTGTTCTTTCGTCTCCTCTACGTAGTCTTGGCAAGGGTGGCCAAGATTTTTACTGACCGACGACAAGCCTTCATCGAATGCCGTCATGCTTCAAGTCTGCGATGACGACGAAACGCAATGGTCCTCCCGGCATGATGGCATCAAATGGGTAACAGGTTACCAACGCAAGACGGGGTGTTCCGTCCGATCCAATGATCGCCGTTCTGCCATCGACGATCGACACATCACGAACGACATAGCGATATTGTCGGCGATCCGGTGTCTCCATCAATACTTCGTCAGTTGGTTGCAATTTTGGGAGAAAGGCAAAATGGGTGTCGCGATGTCCCGTCAGGATGGTGGTTCCTTTTCCGCCTGGCCGTGCAGTTGACGAGAGATAGGCGGGGCCGAATGCGAGCGTGCGGCCGCTCGCATTCGCCAATACAATGAGATCGATGCCGTAACGGACCACTTGTAATCGGGCGACCGGCCTGGTATCGGCCCAGGGCCAGGGTTTCGGTGCCGGGTCACCTGCCACAGCGCGAGTCCAGGCCCGTTCCAGCAGAAACTGTGCGAGCCTGGCCTTCGCATGGATCCACAGTCCTTCGCCCGTCTGCCACAGGCCCATTGCCAGGAGACACATCAAGACGAGGGTCAGAATCCCTTTCCATGGGACTACGTGGGTCACGCAAACCGACTCTTGATTATCCAAACCATCCAGGACAGAGCGAGGAGGCTTATCCCAAGGAACAGACGCATCGGCGCGCTGGTGGCCGTTTGAGGCAAGCCGAAGATCGCGTGGTAGTCCTGGCCGTGAGCCAGGTTTGTGACCAGTACATGGTCGGTCAGCGGCTTATCCGTTGGTCTGGCCGGCGTGATATCGACCGCCACCAAACTCGTATACTTGCTGACGAGATGATGAGCCAACGCCACATCGAGTACGGCTGTGCGAATGTAATCTTCCGTTCGCCCGGCAACCGCTTCATCCATAAGGGCGGAAATCTTTTGTCTTGCCCAATGGACTGATAGGCCGCTCCGCGCCGTTGCCTGTTTCGTGGAGACAGGCAAAGACCAGGGGCTGGTGCCGATCTGTCCGTGGAGCACGGTGTGTTCCGGGAGCGAACGGGCCTTGACCGCGAGGACCAGAGGTTCTCCTTCGTACAAATCCGGGATACGCGCCGGGTACTGCTCGATTCCGATCCATCCCGCCTGGTCGAACCGCAGGTCGCTCAGCACCGGTCGCTCAAGCCTGTTAAAAAGGGCGTCCATCTTATCCTTCACTTCGGCGATCTTGCCGATATAGGTGAACGTCCCCCGTCCGAGGTCGGCGGTCTTCCGCATGAGGTGGCTATTGGGAGTGGAGCCGATCCCGACCGTGAAGACCCGCCGGTGACCCAATCGATGATGCAGCAGTTCGAACAATTCTTCTTCATTGCCGATCTGCCCGTCGGTGAGCAGAATCACTTGCTGCAGGCGGTGAACGTCTTCTGAGCCTTTCAACGCCTGTCGCAATGCAGGAAGCATCTCGGTCCCGCCGTCGGCGGTCAGGCGGTCCGCATAGCGGAGCGCCTTCTTGATCGTGGCGGCGGTCACCGGCTGGAGGTCTGAAAAGAGTGAACGCACCCGATTGTTGAACTGGATGACGTTGAAGCGATCCTGGGTGGTCAGCCGAGAGAGTGCTTGCGCGACAGAGGTCTTGGCCTGCTCGATCGATTGGCCGGCCATCGAACCGGACGTATCGATGATAAACGTCACATCTCGCGGGATCCTCGGCATCGCAACACTTTGCCGGGCGGGAGCCATCAGCATCAACAGAGCGTAGGTTTCGCCTTCGCGCTGCTCGGTCAAGACCGTCGCGGTAGGTTCCTTGCCGGGAGCCGGATGCCAGGTGAGTTGAAAGTCTCGATCGGCAGAAACGGCGTCTTCGCGGAGGGTGATGTGATCTTTGCCGTCGGGATCGTGAATGATGAGAATGGGATGCGAAGGCGATTCCACCTTGGCGACGGGAAACCCTGCAGTCAGAGTCAGCGAAAGGCTCACAGGGTTGACCGGCTGAGAGCCCGGTGGCACGACGGGTGGTGTAATGCGTGAGGCATCGGAGACACGGTCCGTGTCCAGGCTCGTGCCGCTTCCCTTGGGCGGCTCTTCTTCAACGATCGCGGGAGTACCGGGGATATAGCGCGGTCCGACCACCATTGGAAATCTGAGCTGAAACTGTCCGTTGTCATACCGGATGGTCTCCTGGTATTGGATTTCAACCGTAATCCGTTCGCCGGGGCCGATGTTGGCGACTGAGGTGGTAAAGACGTTAGGCCGCTCCTGTTCGACCAGACTGGTGCGTTTCCCGTCCTGTTTGGCCTGCTCGTAGGCCTTCTTGGCCTCAACCCGCTCCTTGATCTGGCCTTCGATGATCCGTTCCCCGACAGTCATGCGGAGATGGTCGACCGCCGCCGTTTCCGGAAGAGGGAAGACATAGATGCCTTCAGCCCAATCATCTTTCTCACGGCTCGGATTCGTGAACTCCTGGCGGACGGTGGTGCGGGCAATGATGCCGGTGACGTCGATGTTCACGTCCGTTTTGAGCATCGGGGCGGGAATGAACTTGCCCGGCTCGGCTGTCCTAAAGAGCAGAGCGCCTTCTGTGATTTCGTGGGTGCCGACGGTGGGAATGACACCGGTGTGGAGATGCTCTGACGCCTGGGTGACGCGAGGCTGTAGAGGAACGGTGCAAAGAATGGCAAGAGTGAGCAGTAGGGTGAACATGACACGATGCATGGGTCGTGTGGCATCGAACGCGCGTAACGCGGGCCGCATGTATGGCATAAGTGACCTCAATTGTTGGACTGGTGAGTGATGGTTTTTGTGGGATCAGCCCGCGTGAAGGGAGTCTTCACGCGGGCTGATCCATTCTGCTTACTAAGGTGCGGTGAGAGGAATGGACTGTTCCACCGGAGGAGCGGGAACCGATTCCGGTGAAGCAGTGGTCGATTCAAGCAAGCTGTCTTCCGCGACTGCGGAATCGTCAGTCTGGGAGATGGGGTCAACGGAGTCCGGGATCGTGTCCATAACAGCCGGTATGGCAACGGCCGGAATCACCATGTGTTCCTGACCGATTCTCCGTAGCTCTAAGTGCACTCTTCGATTCGTGCGCCGGCATGTGTCGCTGCTGTCGATGCACAGGGCACCTTCTTCGCCCAGACTGACCGTGCGAATCGCCGTCTCGGGCACACCGAGCGCCATGAGATGCTGTTTGACGGTCTCGGCCCGTTTGAGGCCAAGAATTTTATTGAAGCTCATGGATCCTTGTTGATCGGTGTAGCCTTGGACAAGAACGCCCCAATCCGATTCGTTCTTCAGGAACTCGGCATGTCTCTGCAGCGCGGCTTTGCCATCGTCAGTGAGTCCCTTCCGGTTGATTTCAAAGAAGATGTCGTCATGAAGGACATCGGAACTTCGAGTTGCTACCGGGATCCCTTCAATGCGCATCGCGGGTACCGAAGCAGTCAGCGATGCTGCGTCGGTCTGAGCATTGAGCGTCGTGGCAAGCTGAGTATTCGTGAGGGAATTCGTCGCGCGGTTGGTATGGGCGGCCTCATCCGATTGCGAGTAATACCAAAATGCTGCGACCACCACGGCCAGAAACAACACGAGACCGCTTACCATGTACATTTCTTTCATGTCCCTATCCGGGCCGATGATGGTGGGTGCAACCTGGCCTGAGCTGACGGATGCTGTGGGTGCTTTCTGCATGGTCTCGTTCTCCTTCTTAGGTGGGCTCGCCGGCGCGAGCATTGTTTAAGACAATCGTTTTTTTGTCTGCGCCTTGGCTGCGGGGTTGGACTCGCCCGTATTCACCTCCTTCCGGCCATCCTGCCCGCCGTTGTGCCGATGCATAGAGCAAGGCGGAGGCCAATGAAGACGGATCACGTCGAGTGTCGGAAAAAGAAAAGACAACAAGGAGTTAGGAGGATTGGGCCGATGTGAGGGCTGAAAGATTTATGCGGGGACCCGCATGCTGTGCGGGGATAGCCCCGCATGGGCTAGACCGTTGAAACTGGCCTCCTGCTTCGTTCTCGCAAGACACTGCCGACTCAAGGGACACTGGGTGCTCACAAGACACGGCCGCTTCACCGTCTCAGCGGCGTTCACAACCGTGACGCGCCTTATTCGGCGC
>DAISKX010000406.1:0-4301 GCA_036820725.1 Nitrospiraceae bacterium | reverse complement strand
GTCTCTACGGTTCGTTGCTCGACGTCGTCCTCCTGGTGCTCTGGATATACTACTCCGCCACATTGCTGCTCGCAGGCGCCGTGATTACCAGACAATTTCAATTGCGGGCCGAGGACCCTGCTCGCCCACAGGAATAGTCGCACGGGCCCTGCTCACTTCCTGCCTTTTGCTGGCGTGGCCTGACCTTCCTCGATAGAATCGTCTCTGCAATTTGGTCACACCGGCGGTCTTCCCTCTACGGTCATGACAGATGGTTTTGACAAAGATCTCTTGATGTTGGGAGGGACGCTGGCAGGGTTTACCGCCGCTATCCTCTCGATCCTCGAAAAGTTGCTCAATCTCCAAGATCGGCTCGGACCCGGGAAGACTAAGAAACCATCGCCGGTCGAAGAGCGCCCTTCCTCACTCCGCTCATCTGGCGGCCGTTCCGACCCCACGGTCGTACAACGAGCCTCCTATCTGCTTCTATACGAAACGGGAGTCATCGTCGCCGCAGGTATTCTATTGAACTACGTCGGACTCACCCTGAGCCGGCATCTGCAAAGCATCCTGTTCCTTGATATGACCGGCACCGCCCTGGCGGCGTTCCTGCTGGGTCCGTGGTGGGGGGCCATCGTCGCTCTGCTCTCGAATAGTCTTGTGAACTGGCTGCTCTACCCGGAAGTGGGAGCCGACGTGGTTATCTTTCCCTGGTCGCTGGTCAATATGACAGGGGGATTGTTTTGGGGAATCATGGCCAGGCGGTCCGGATTTCGAAACTACTTACGAGCCGGCCGGAGCTCAATTTTCTCGCACGCCTGGTTCCTCTTCACATTCGGGATATTCGGCGCCGTCGTGATGAGCATTCCGGGAACCTTGGTCCAAGCCGCCCTCGGTGAACAGGCCGTATTTGCCCTGAATCCTGATGTCGCCATCACACTGCGTCATATCGTCACCCAATGGGAAGATACGGTGAGGGTCTACTTAGAGAGCCTGGTCGGCTTAACCTGGGGGCAGAGTCTGAGCTGGACCGTCGTGAACTGGTTTCAGAATTGTATTCGCTACGTTCCCGACAAAACGTTCAGCGCTGCGATTGCGCTGGTTGTCTTGAAGTACGGCTATCCCCTATTCGAGCAGGAACTGATTCATGGCGGACCGGACGGCGAGCCCATACACGACGAACGCATTCTTCCGCTCGTATTGGGACTCCTCTATGCGCCATCTTGCGCCATGCTATTGACCGCCGACCCCTATACCGGAACCGCCTACTGGCCGCTCTGGACCGCACCTTGGCTCGCGATTATGGGGGGATATCTGAGTCTGCGGTACTGGGGATCGAGCACTCCCGCGTTACATGAATCACGACTACTGCGGGCGCAACGGTATGCGAAAGCTCTCAAGTTGATCGGGAAGGAACCGTCCTATGAATTCTGCCGGCGGCTGACCTTCATGACCTTAATCGCCAGCCTCGTGTTCGCGTTGTTTCTGCCGGTCCTGCTCGTGGATTTTTACCGCATCGCATTCAATTTCTTCTGCGTCGTCTACGGTTTTCTCCTCGTCGTGCATCTGATCCGCGTCGCGATTCTACAGAACCTGTCCGTGGCCCGGGCGGACGAGTAGACGGGGAACACGTAAAAGCGTCAATCGTCATTCGTCAACCGCAAATACAAAACCTATATTCTGTTCTTAACGCATGTCGTTTGACGAGTGACGAATGACGTCCGACGCGTCACCGTGTCGGATCGTGCAGTCCCACGAAGTGCGCCACGGCTGCGCGCGTCACGAGCCCGAGCACCTGGTCGTCCTGAATCACGATCAAGCGGTCCAACTCATGCTGAATCATCTGGTCGATCGCCTGCATGGTGGGGGTATCGGGGGACACACTAAGATGAGCGTCCGCTGGTCGCATGACATCCTGCACATGACGACTTGACCATTGTGAAGTCGGAATCGTTTGCACATCGCTTACGGTGACCAGGCCGGTCAACCTGCCGTCGTGCACGACTGGAAACCCGCTATATCCATAGGGGAGAAAGTAGCGGTTGACCGCGTCTTCCAAGGTGAGGTCAGGGGACAACGACACCACCGGACGGACCATTAATTCCCGAACGGGGACAGATACCAATGATGCCCGCACCGCTGCCTGCTTGCGGCTACCCCGCGCGGCAGCGAAAAGGAAGGCACCGATCAGAACAATCCATCCGCCGCTGCTCGCCACCGAACTCGACAATGTTCCGGAAAGCGCTCCGACGATAAGCAGTGCCCCCATGACGCCGAAGCCCAGACCAAACAGAAGCCCGACGAATGCGGCCTGACTGGTGGCCCGATAAAAGTCATTGGTCCAGGCCCACAGGCCGGCTCTTAGGGCCCGCCCTCCGTCGAGAGGATAGCCGGGGATCAAGTTAAAGAGACCGAGTTGGGTGTTCACAATTCCAAGCAACGCACTCAACGCCACCAATCCCCGAAGGGCATTCCCTGCCGGGATGATCTCGACGAGGGCGACAAATCCGAGACAGATTCCGGCCAGCATGAAACTGACGATCGGTCCTGCGATGGCGATCAGGAACTCCGCGCGCGGACTCGGCGGCTCTTTACGCATGTGCGCTATCCCGCCGAAGATAAACAGCGTAATCTGCCCGATCGGGATTCGATATTTCAGCGCCACGTAGGAATGTCCCAGCTCATGCAACAACACCGAGACGAACAACAGCAGAGCGGCGATCGCACCCATCGCCCAATATCGCAGCGGCGAGAGCCCGGGAAGCGTGTCAGGCAGATAGCCGGTGGCGAGCGTCCAGGTCACGAATGAGAACACGAACAACCAGGAGGCATGAACCCGGATGGGGATACCCAGGATTCGGCCGATTTGCCAGTCAGGACCTTGCATCTCGTCACCGTAACAGGCGTTCCATTTCACCGTCAACTATCGTGACAGTTTCGCATCAGGTATACTCTCGCCATGAACGCTGTCGTCTTCTTGTTTCTGATCGCAGTCTCTAGTCTTGCCTCGACGGTTGCGATCCCGACAAACGCGGAGGGACAGGTCATTCGGTCCGGCCCCACGACCTGTCAAGCCGTGGCACTGACGTATGACCTCTGTCCGGTCAGAAATACGTCGGGTATTGATCACGACCTGATCGACTTCCTGATCACCCATCGCATCCCTGCGACATTTTTCATGTCAGGGAAATGGATCGACAAACATGATGCCGCAGTCAAGCAACTTCTCGCCGTTCCATACTTCGAGGTCGGCACCCACGGAGGGGTTCATACCCATCTGCCCTTACACGATGCCGGCGAGCAGCAGCATGAGATTCTGACACCGGTCACCTTGTTAAAGGAAAAATATGGGCGCACCGCCGCCCTCTTCAGGCCGCCCTATGGAGAGTTTGACGACGTCACGGTGCAGGTCGTGAAGTCGCTGGGGTTACAGTTCATTCTGTGGAACATCGAGTCGGGAGACCCGGATCCGGCCCTGAGCGCGGACCATCTTCTCCGGCGGCTCGAACAGCGTATCAAACCGGGAAGCGTCGTCGTGTTCCATGCCAATGGAAAGGGCAAATACACCCGGGCTGTGACGGAGGAATTGACGACGAACCGGCTTCCCAGCAAAGGTCTCACACCGCTCACCGTGTCCGATCTTCTGGCATGTCGCACCCGGACAGAATAACAACCGCCACGATCAGGACGATGGCTCCCCACGATCGTCGGGCCGTGATCGACATACTCGCGACGTCCGATCCCTGGAAACGGCTCGGTTACACAGCCTCATCCTGGGATCAGATCTTCACTCCCCTCCCACAGGGACGGGATACGTTTGTCATGGACCTGGTCGGGCATGTGGTCGGTATCGCCATTCTTCGGCAGAGATTCTTGTTCGGCGACTACCTGGAGCTGCTCGCCGTCGATCCTAGAATGAAGGGACAGGGTATCGGCAGACGGTTGCTGCATCATGTGGAGTCAATCACATTTGCCCGGGCACAGAACCTCTTCGCCTGCGTATCAGACTTCAACGAGAGCGCGAGGAGCTTCTACAAAAGCCAGGGCTACCAGGAAATCGGCCCGATGCCCAACTTTCTCATTCCCGGCAGCGCCGAGATTCTGTTGCGGAAGACCGCCGGTCCGGCGAGACAGAAGTAAAAATGACGAGCCCCAATGGCGGAGATCGCTCTTGAATTCCTATATCAGATGCGAGGAAGTAGCGGTTGCTCAAAACGATCTTCATTCTCACCCGCCCTGCCCCGACGCTCTAGGCGCGTCTTTCCCGGGCAAGACCGCAAGGAGGCGCACGGTGCGATGAAGAAAGAGCACCACGTTTGTGC
>DAISKX010000405.1:0-4303 GCA_036820725.1 Nitrospiraceae bacterium | reverse complement strand
GTCGCGCCTGGCGTCCCGGCGGTTTCGTCACGAACCCTCATGAATAATGCGGGCTAACGCACTCGCGAGTATGCGCTCCTTCGAACTGAGGGCATGCTCATGTTCCTTCGTTACCTGAAAACAGAATGATGGCAGTCGCATGAGAGACGTGGTTGAGAGTACGACGACGAGTGCCATTCCGGAAGTGAGGCCGTTTCCAGCCCAATGGCAGGTGACCAGCCTGATCGTACTTGTGACCAGCCTGTGTGTCCTGGGCCTGTTCTGGCCGACCGTCCGATCAATGATAGAAGTGTGGGACAGCTCAAGAACCTTTGCCCATGGTTTTCTGGTGTTACCTGCAGCGGGCTATCTCATCTGGTGCTATCGCGAGCAGGTGATACCCTTGTTGCCGACCCCGAGTGTATGGGGTGTCGGCGCCCTCATCATGGCAGGCACGGGATGGTTCGTCGGGTATCGGGCACATCTGTTGGTGCTTCAACAGGCTGCCGTCGTCGCGTCGCTGCTGACTGTGGTGTGGGCAATGTTGGGAACAGAGATCTTTCGGGTTCTCTTATGGCCATTGGGCTTTCTCGTCTTCATGCTTCCGGTCGGAACGTCCATCGAACCCTGGCTCCAAGACTTCACGGCCTGGTTTATCCTGATCGGACTAAAGCTTGCCGGTATTCCGTATCTGTATGAAAGCTATCGCGTCACGATTTCTTCGGGCACGTGGGAAGTCGCGCCTGACTGCGGAGGCTTACGCTATCTGCTTCCTGGTCTCTCGCTCGGGTATGCCTTCGCGACGCTGATCTACCGGCAGTCTGTCCGTCGTCTTGCCTTCCTCGCCATCTGTGCTGTGATGTTGATGATCGCCAACGGGTTTCGGGCGTATGGCATCATCGTCGGAAACCATTTTGGCATCGCCGAAGGGGCCGACCATCGTCTGTTCAGCTATACAATGTATGGCCTCACCATTCCCTTGCTGTATTGGCTAGGGCTCAAATGGACCGAAAAGAAGAGGGATGCTTCATCTCGGAATCACTTGATCGATGTTTGCCTCGGCCATGGTACCGGCAAAATCGTTCTGACGGCTATCACAGCCGTTGCTCTTCTGGCAGTCGCTCCTTTGTCAGTTTGGTTGTGGATCAGTCCTCACTCGCCTTGACCCTGAACGCTCCAATGGCAGCTGCGTCTGAGGGCTGAGCCTGCACCCGCGGGTCAGCGCCCGGTTTCCGAGATTCCACGAATTCGCCCCCACAAGCATGCAAAGGATTCAAGCCGGCTCTACGGCGGATGGAAGGTTCCATTCAGAGTCGGGCAATAGCCAATCAAGCGGAGGCATCTTTATGTTGAACGTCCTGCCCTTTCATATGCCTGACGTCGGCCAGGAAGAAATAGACGCCGTTGTCAAGGTGCTCAGGTCGGGATGGTTGACCACCGGCGCCCAGGCCAAGCAGTTCGAGGACGAGTTTGCCGCCATGGTCGGAGCTCGCCATGCCATCGCGGTCAATTCCTGCACAGCAGCGCTGCATCTCGCGCTTGAAGCCTGTGGTGTGCGCGAGGGGGACGAAGTTATTGTCCCCACCATGACGTTTGCAGCCACTGCCGAGGTTGTCACGTACTTCAAAGCAAGCCCTGTTCTGGTCGATTGTACAGATGACACTCTGAATATCGATCCCGATCGGATCGAGCAAGCCATCACGCCGAAAACAAAGGCAATCGTACCCGTACACTTCGCCGGCCATCCCTGCGAGATGGACAGGATCCATGCCATTGCACACGCTCATCATCTTCGCGTGATTGAGGATGCCGCACATGCTCTGCCTGCACGATATCGAGGCAAAGCGGTCGGCAGTCTGTCCGACATCACATGCTTTTCGTTTTATGCAACCAAAAACATTACGACTGGTGAAGGGGGAATGGTCACGACCGATGACTCGGACGTGGCGGCCCGGATCCGCACGATGAGCCTCCATGGGTTAAGCCGGGATGCATGGAATCGCTATTCGGCAGAGGGGTCTTGGTATTACGAGATTCTCTATCCAGGGTTTAAATACAACCTGACCGACATTGCTGCTGCGTTGGGCCTGGCGCAGCTCCAGAAATGCGAGCGCTTCTGGAAGGCTCGTGACCGGCTGGCAGCTCACTATGATGAAGGATTGCGCGATCTACCGGAGATTATCCGCCCTCATGTTGCCCCTCATGTGCAACACGCGTGGCATCTCTACGTCATTCAGCTCGATCTTGATCGCTTAACGATTGACCGAAACGAATTCATCAAACGGTTGCAGCACGCACAGGTGGGATGCAGCGTGCACTTTATTCCTCTCCATCTGCACCCATATTACAGAAACATATATGGTTACCGTCCGGATGATTTCCCAACGGCGAATGCCAGTTATCGACGTATCGTGTCACTGCCCTTGTACCCTAGGATGACCGAGCAGGATATTCAGCGCGTCATCACGGTGGTGAGAGATCTTGTCCAAGGGAGCCGGCGATGATGAAGCGCGGATGTGATGTGGCCATCGCGGTCCTTGCGCTCCTGGTGACTTGGCCGTTATGGGTCGTTGTGGGTGCGCTCATCAAGCTTGATACACCAGGGCCGATCTTCTTTCGACAAATCCGGGTCGGGAAGGGGCTTCGTCCATTCTCAATCTATAAGTTCCGGACGATGGTCAAAGACGCTCCCGTCAAAGGAGCGCCGATCACGATCGGAGAAGACGCGCGCGTGACAAGAGTCGGAAGAGTGTTGCGACGTACAAAGCTGGATGAGTTACCTCAACTGTTGAACATTCTGAAGGGCGATATGAGTCTGGTCGGTCCAAGGCCTGAAGTGCCTCGGTATGTCACACTGTTCAAGGAAGACTATGCTGAAATTCTCACCGTTCGGCCGGGTTTGACGGATCTTGCGTCGTTAAAATATATCGATGAATCTACGGTTCTTGCCGCTGCGGAGAGCCCGGACGAAGAGTATGAGACTGTCATTCTTCCAGAGAAGGTGAGACTCGCCAGATTTTATGTCAGGCATCAATCGCTCATCCTGGACCTCGCGATCATCAGCCAAACCATCCTCTGCCTACTGAAGATTCCGCTGGTCGTGTGTGATGCGTCCGACGTGCATGTTCCTTTACGAAGCGGGTCGCCGAATGCCCGGTCAAAAGTCGTGACAACTATTCTGAAATGGCGTCGGCCTCTCATCGTGTCGCTCGATATCGCTCTCATCATCCTGGCCAACTATCTCGCTTTTTGGCTACGGTTTGACGGTGACATTCCCGCCATGGAGTGGGGTCTCTTCGTTCAGTTGTTGCCATGGCTGGTAGTCATGCGTGGTGTGGTGTTTTTCGCCTTCCGTCTCAATGAAGGCCTCTGGAGGTACACCAGCCTATGGGATCTACAGAACATTGTTATCGGCGTGATGACGAGTACATTGTTGTTCTATGGATGGGTTCATTGGGCCATGGGTGTGACGGAGTACCCCCGCTCGATCTTCGTTATTGACGCCATTCTGCTCATCGGGTTTACGACAGGGGTACGACTCCCCAGAAGGATGATGCGGGAGGCGGTGATCTTTCGGCCTAAGAAAAAGGTGCTGATCATCGGGGCTGGGGATACGGGCGAGCGAATCGTGCGAGAAATGAGGATGAATGGCGGTGCCCGCTACCAGCCTATCGGTTTCATCGACGATCAGGTGTCGCTTCTCAGCAAGAGAATTCATGGCGTCAAGGTCCTCGGCGGCCGCAAAGATTTGGGACGAATTCTCTCGTCGGAACGGCCGGATGAGGTTGTGCTCGCTGTGCCTCATGTCACCCCCGAAGTCTTGAGGCAGATTATGTCCGCGCTGGGGCCGACCAAAGTAGCGATCAAGATGTTGCCGAGTGCGCACGATTTACTCAGCGATCGCAGCGCAATGAGCCAAATTCGAAGCGTCGCGTTGGAAGATCTGCTGCCGCGGGCACCGGTCCACCTGCGGGCCGATGCCATCGAGCAGATGGTGATCGGACAACGGATACTCATCACGGGCGCCGGCGGCTCTATCGGCTCCGAGTTGTCGCGCCAGGTGGCGGCCTTGGGTCCGGAGTCCCTCATTCTTTACGAACGTCATGAAAATAGCCTCTACACCATTGCCAAAGAACTCGACGATCGAGGACGCTCCTCGCTGGTTCATCCCATCATCGGCGACGTGACCGACCGGCGACGGTTCACGGAAACCCTGAACCGCTACCGGCCCAGCATCGTCTTTCACGCGGCGGCTCACAAGCATGTCCCCCTCGTCGAACTGAACCCATCCGAAGCGCTAAAAAATAATTGCATTGGGACACGG
>DAISKX010000404.1:0-4305 GCA_036820725.1 Nitrospiraceae bacterium | reverse complement strand
TGATTTATCTGACTGGCAAATCTTGTGAATGATCTGTCTTTCAGCATCACAGTCGCTTGCGAAGGCAATAAAGATACGAAGGTGTTTCATTTGCACTGGAGCACTAAAAGCAGCCCAACTTATTTAGGCCGGGTGCTATGAAAGTCCTTTGCAGCTTCTTCAGGTGACAGACGGGATTTCAATGGGTCGTCTTCTTGCCCAGTTGCTCGCCCAGATCGATCAACAGATGTAACTTTCCTAAAAGCGAGCGGGCTTGCTGTGCGGTGAGACTGTTGGTATTCAATAGATCGAGGATGCCTTGTAAGACCTTATCCTCCGTATCCCGCATGAGGTACGGTTCTGGAATGGCTTCGAGAGGCGGACTGGCTTGCTCGGCTTTCGGTGTCTGCCCACTCAACTTGGTGAGGCCATCGCGGATCCATAGCTAAGCTTAAATGTAGGTGACGCGCATGCGGTTCGAACTTTGCCACGACCCGAGACCTCCTCGCATAACTCAAACCCAGGAATCGCCATTGCTTCCGCATAATATAACTCATGGATATCTTATTATTGCGCTCATCAAACATCCTCCGCGGATCGAACGTCACGCATTGGTACACCACCGTTAGTTGCTATCGTTGTATCGATTATAAGTTCAAAGAGCGATTCACGATCACACGATATGCGTCCCTTCAACTCCGTAAAACCTCCAGCTGATAGGATATCGATGACCTTTCGATTAAAGCTTTGAGCAACCAACTTGACTGAGGCCATCGTAAAGGATTGGTGATCCAAGATTTCTCGAATATGGTAAACAAGTACCGTCCAAAGCAGTTTTTGTACTCTGAAGAGCTTCTGGTTGGGGCGCGGACCAACTCCTATTCGAAATAGGAAGGTATCCATAGATCGATCAATCCAACCCGGCGGTGTTCTGGCGTATAGGCGTTTAAGCCTGTAGAGATCGAGTCCTAAAGAAAATAATATCAAGGCATGAGCCGGCTCATTCTGAGGACAGATGAGGTCTGCGCTGAAATCCTTATCTGAGATCGTTCCATTGATGTATTTCAAATAAGTTGACTCATTTACAGGAAGAACATGTGTAAAGCCCACCCACTGATCCCCAGAAACAACACTTGGTCGGCTTCTGAAATGAGAGCCCGTAAATCCCATTAACATTACTGCTCGAGGATTTCTTCTTTGGTGAGAGCCATTGCGCGAATACTTGTTTTCAAAAGTATCCTCGAACGCACTACCTCTAAAAGCTGCACAATTAATAGTAGCCGCTTCCTTGAGCAAGCCATCTGTCTCTCTTGGGTCTGGGAATTTGTGGATCAAGGTGGGAATTGGAGATGTGCGGATGAGCGTGTAGGTTCCCTTCAATGTCGCGTGAGGTTTTAGTACAGGCTGTAACAGAATCTGTATTGCCTTTTTACGTACTTCAACTCGGCCTCTCTGATCCAGAACCTTCCTCAACCATGTCCCAATCAATATTAATAAAAGAAGACTCAGAGCGGAAGCCGGACCCACAATCAACTTTGGCAACGTCGTGCTGATATCACCAAACTTCAGAATGATGGGGAGGATAACGCTTAGGCCTAGCAGCGCCAACAGTAATTTAGTGGAGGCTTCTTTTGATGAAGGTAGCTTCCGCAAACTAGTTAGTAACCGACCGATAATGCTCTGATTATTCTCTCCCACAAATGTTCTCCTCTTGGGAAGGCTATTAGGTCGGAGCCGGATTGCAGTGAGGCTGCCGCTGTGTTGTGATCCGCATGCATTGGTCAAGCACTCGACGGTAGAGCACCAGTCCTGCGGCACGCCAGCATATCCTACTCTGTCGACATTCCTGGACTGCCTTGCACCACCAATCGGCTGTAACCCGGAGGGAAAATTCCTATTTGCAATATGGTAATGTGTGAGGCCTACATGGTGCCACTGCCCATTAAGCTTTGAGGTTGCATAATACCTCGATGCCATACAGCATGCTTTTTCTGATTAGTTCCTGCCTTACGGGAAGGTCGGGTGCTCCCGTGTTTGCAGCAGCAGTGTCCCAGATAGGAAACGGTCCTGACTGTCAAGGGCTGATCCCCTCACGGTGGCGTGCTAGTCATGACTTAGATTGGGCCTGAAGAAGGCGCAGACCGATAAATCTTACGTAGGACATATGATGTTGCCGATGCCAACCCTTGTCAGGCGACGCGGGTGGTCCAATTCCCACTTTCCCGTTATGAGTCCCAAGAAAGTCCCATGCTTTTGCCGAGGTGGGATTCCGCGTGGTTGGTTGCATCGGGAGGATATTCTCGGAAAGGGAAAGTCAGGATTGCTTAGGACACGCGGAAGAGTGGGCCCAGCCGAGACGCCGTCTCCTCCTTCACCAACTCAGGAAGGTCAGGAGACACGAAGATTGTCATCATCTCATAGAATTGTCGCTGACGCTGCCGCATTGCCTGCATCTCTTCTGTCACCTTAATGGTACTCAGGGCATCCAGATACTCGTGTTTCCCAATCCGCAGAGCCTCATCGTTCTGAGCCTCCCGTAACCGCTGCCTGATCCGGGCCTCCACCAGCTTCGCATCGTCCTGTCGGTCATCGAGCGCGCGGACGATGGCGGTCAGACAGTGGATTCTGTCGGCATACGACCAATCCAATTTGGCCTGCCCGAAATGCACTCGATCATGAGGAGGGCGTAGGTCAATTCTCGCTCCGGCCGAGGACCGCCGTGCGCCCCAATCGGCACGAGGCGTCCTCCTCGAAACGTCTGATAGGTCGCACACCGAATTTTTTCTTCCTCCCTCTGAAGCGCCCCCGGTCCTACCCTCGGCCAGTCTTCCGCGAGCTGTCGCTCTCGATCATTCTCCGGTGATGCATGTCCTGCCCGAATACGCTCAATGCAGCGGCGCAGCCAGCGCGCCGCGGCCCTCGCCGCACGCCTGATAGTTTTGGCGGTTGTCTTGGGCGCCGGAATGGGCTCATGAAACAACCCCGCTCGATCCAGGACCGACAGGATGAACGGCACGTCCACAGTGGGACTGAGATCATAGGCCGCTAAGGCGCGCCTTACCCGCTCAGCGCGGCCTAACTCGGTGGGGGCATACCCCCACTTTTCCTCCGAGAGGAGGCCTGTGTCGTCGTAATTCATAGATGCCTACTTATCTGCATATTCAAGGTTCCTGATTCCTGGTACTTGTAAAAAGCCCATAGGACCGTACCCCATGCAGGGGCGGTGACGATCACGCAGGAGGTCTCACTGTATGCAAGACGACTCCGAGAAGCAAGACAAGGAAAAGATGGAGGGAGTGCCTCTCCCAGCTCGGGGGGACGTAACCCCATTGGTTCAGCTGCCTGAGCCAGCCGCTTCGGACATTGCGCCTGATTCTGCCCCCGCACCGTTTCAGATCCCGGGGCCCCCCGCACTTTCGCCGCTCCCTATCATACGGCCTGCCAAGCCGCGGCGGAAGGGAGGAGCCGGGCCCTTTCGGCGACGGCGGATCAAGCGGCTGATCCTGGAGCATTGCGCTGCAGGTCCGACCAGGCTCATCGGCCTGACGAAAGAGATCGCCAGAGGGACGCTGTACCGACATGTGGACGGGCTGCTGAAAGAAGGTGCGCTGAAACAAGGTGGCCGTGCGTATCAGACCACTTCGGACGGACAGCGGTGGCTGGCCCACGAAGAGACGCACATCGAGTGGGATATCTTCGATCGGCTTTATCCTCCTTTGGCCTTCGTGCCCACCGCTGCTCACAAAGCTCTGCTCGAACTGATCCTCGCGGCGGTGGTGGGTCGACGGGCCGGTTCCCGCGAGGACCACCTTTGTGCCTTCGCCGCTATGGGCAGCACCCTGCGGTGGAAGACCTCCTGTGGGCGCATGGCCTGTGCCCTGCTCGGTGTCGATCCGACGGTGAGTGTAATCGATCTCGCCTCGGAAGCCGGCAAATCCCTCTTCGTCCGGCGCACGCACGATGGACGCGTGCTCACGCAACGCAATGTGCTGTCCAGCGCGCTCGCCGTCATTGATGATTACTTACAGGCGGGCGATGCCGTTCGAACCGCTGTGGGGCCCTTGCTCAGTGGCCGCAGGACGATCCCCTTTGAGAACGGCGTCATCGCCGTCGACTGCGTCACCCTCCTGACCATGAATCTAAGGTCCAAGGCTACTCTGGAGGAGCAAACAGGACTCAATCCCGCGCAGCTGCGGCGACTCGTGCTCTGTGATTTCAACCACGTCCTGATGCCGGATCTCTCCCTGACCGGCCATCTCGCGTGGGAGGCTGCCCAGACGCAGGGTTCCCTCCTCCTGCCCGCCCTCCGGGCTGACCTGCAGTCGC
>DAISKX010000403.1:0-4305 GCA_036820725.1 Nitrospiraceae bacterium | reverse complement strand
GTAGCGAACAACTGAGCGGTTGCATCGCGGGCATCCAGCGGGTCGTCCTTGACCGTATCGTTGAGCGGTCTGCCCCAATACTTGGCTTCCGCGATAGCTTGGGCTCGCAAATAATAGGCTTTCGGTTCGTCGGGTGTGCGGCCGGCGTTTTCGTATGCTTCCTGGTTGGCGAAGAGGGCATAGTCCGGGCGGACTTTCTTTGTACGCCGTCTGTGCCGAGGTTGCGGGTCGTACAGCCAGCCCAGGGCCTTCAAGACGGACGAATGAACTTGTCCTCGGTCTTTTGCTCGTCACGTGCGTCGAATACGCCAGCTCGCTTCGCCCCTTCATAGGCTGAGCGTATTGCCGCCATCGCCTGGGTTGTTCGTTCCGAAAGGCCAAGTGCGTCACGCCAGACTGACGAATCCGGCAGTTTCTTGTCGAGAAAGTTTTGGGAGAAAAGCCCGTGATTCAGGACGGGGAATAGATTCGGTTGGTCGGACCTCATAGGGTGTTGAAGCCTATAACATGCGGGCGAAAGCGAGTCAAAACGCCTCGCCGGCGTAACGATCTATATCATCCATGGTCGCAAAGAGAACGGCTAGCCAACTTGACTCATAACTTGACTGACGCTTGACTCATTGTTTATCTTCCGGGCATGGCCTACCAGCCCCAATTTACGGTCAGCCCACAGCTCTTGAGCCTAGTGGAAGAGATTGCCGGCCTTCGAGAGAAGATCTTGGCCGCGACGGTGCAGGTCACGTGGATGCCAAAACTCCAGCGCGATTCCCGCGTCCGGAATACCCACAGTTCGACGGCAATCGAAGGGAACCCGCTAACCATGGAACAGGTTCGACTGCTGGAGGAAGGTCGATCCCTTCCGATGCAACCGGCGCGCTCGACTCGCGAGGTTCTGAACTATCTGGCCGGTCTGCGGTTTATAGAAATGCATTTATCCAAAAAGTCCATTACCCATGCTGAAGTAGTGAAGCTCCATTCAATAATCGCAGCACGCGTGATGGATCAGGGAACGCCTGGGCGTTACCGTGAGATCCGCGTTCGTGTCGGGAAATATCTCCCGCCGCCTCCTGAAATGGTTTCCGGTTTGATGGCTGAACTGTTGGAGTGGTGGAACAACAGAGCGGCCGAATGGTCTCCCGTCGTGTCGTCGGCCATCATTCATTATCAGTTTGAGGATATTCATCCCTTTGCCGACGGGAACGGCCGCATAGGCAGAGCCTTGGCATTGTGGGAGCTGTATCGCCGAGGCTTCGATAAGCATCACATCTTTTCGGTGGACGAGTTCTATCACAGAGATCGCTCTCGCTATTATGCCGCGCTTGCCCATGTGCGAGTGCAAGGCGGAGATCTGACGAGCTGGCTGGAATATTCTGCTGAGGCAGTCCGCACGACAGTAGAACAGGTATGGCTGAGAATTCAGCAACTCTCGGCCAAGGCCGGTGAGACAAAGATCGTGCTACGTCCGAAGCAAGAGGAGCTCTTACGCCTTCTCCGCGATCGTCAAAGTCTCACGCCTCAAGAGATACGGGATAGCATCGGGGTTTCAAAGCAGGGTGCCATGGATCTGTTGAATCCCCTTCTCCGGGCCGGCTTAGTCCGTCGCATCGGAACGAAGAAGTCGGGCCGGTATATCCTTTCTCGATGACACGGCAATTACAATCCCAGACCCGCCGACAGATCGCCGAAATCTTCCGTCGTCTGGATTACGACAAGCTCGGTCCGGTGTATTGCGACGAAGGCGGTGACGAGTTCTGGAAGGCCAAGCGCGATCCATGCCTCAGGATCGGAACCCGGCTGGCTGAAGTTCTGAGGCCCATACTTGTCGCTGAGGGTCGAAGTCTGTATGTGGGCGGAGGTGTCCCGGAGATTCCTGCGCTGGTCATGGAGACGATGGAATTGAAACGCAGGGTGTCGGTCCATAATCTCCGTGCGGCGGAAGTGCGGGCGCTGAACCGGGCCTGCTCCAAGGCAGGCGTGCGCTTCAAGAGGTCCGATGCCGCATCCGCACAAGGGCAGTATGATCACATCTGGATGGTCAGCGTGGTCAACGATCCCGAGCGTCTTCCCGATCTATCGGCACTTTCGTACGGGCGAGCCGAGCCGTTGACCTTCAATCCGGCCCAATTTGCGAGAGAGCGCCGGACTGTTCGAACATTGGTGAAACACTGCCTTGCCAAGTTATGTCGGCCCGGCTGGGTCACGACCACGACGGAAGAGGTGCAGTGGATCGCCGAATGGTGCCACATACGCAGCATCCCGTATCGAGTCGAGGAGACAGGATATGCGACGGCAACCGTCGGTGACCCGGTCTGCATTGTTCGTCTTGGATAATGTGGGCGCTTGAATGAATGCCTGGCTTATACCCAGAAGCCGGTGCGCGGTTTTTCGGGGCCGGTCAGATATTGGCGGGCGTATTGGACGTAATTGGCGGCGGATTCTTTGATCCAGGCCAGCTCTTTGTCATTCACGGTGCGCTTCACGACGGCTGGGGAACCGAGGATCAGGCTTTTCGGGGGGACCACGGTCCGTTCGGTTACCAGAGCGCCGGCTCCTACCACCGAGTCCTCTCCGATCACGGCTCCATCCATGATGATGGCACCCATACCGACCAGTACCCGATCCTGAATCGTGCAACCGTGCAAGACCACATGATGACCGATTGTGACCTCATTGCCGAGGATGAGCGGATGCGTATCATGTGTCACGTGCAACACGCAGAGATCCTGTACATTGGTACGGTAGCCGATCCGGATGTAATTCACATCCCCTCGAATGACGGCATGAAACCACGCGCTGCAGTCTTCGCCCATGGTGACATCCCCGATCACGACGGCCGTGTCTTCGACGAAGCAGGAAGTGGGAATGGTGGGTTTGATGCCCTGGAACGTGCGGATCATCGTTTAAATCTAGGACAGGCTCATCCGAATAGCAAGACGGGTCATTGACTCCTTTTTCCAGGCTCTCGTAGACTGACACGATGCCCACCCGTCTCATCACGCCTCGGAAGGCGACCAGCTCCAAGACCACCATCGGTTTCGTCAACCTGGGATGTTCCAAAAACCAGGTGGATTCCGAAGTGATGCTGGGTGCGCTCGTCGCGAGCGGATTCGAATTGACGGGTGAACCTAAGAACGCCGAAGTGGTGATCATCAACACGTGCGGGTTCATAGAGGAGGCCAAGCAGGAATCCATCAACAGCATTATCCAGCATGGCCGGCTGAAAAAAACCGGATCATGCCGGGTTCTTATTGCCGCCGGATGTTTGGCACAGCGCTACCAAGAAGAATTATTGTCGGAACTCCCCGAACTCGATGGGGTCGTCGGCACCGGAGAATTGGGCAAGATTGCCGACATCACGCGCTCGCTTCTTGGATCACGGAAACCCAGACAGCGCGCATGGATCAGCCCGCCTCCCTACTTGTATGACGAACTGGTGCCGCGCGTCCGTCTTGGATCGCCCCATAGCGCGTACGTGAAGATCGCCGAAGGGTGCAATCGCAACTGCGCGTTTTGTGCGATCCCGATCATGCGCGGAAAGCAGCGCAGCCGGCCGATCGAATCGATTGTTGCAGAGGCGCATCAGTTGGTGTCGCAAGGTGTGAAGGAGATCAATTTGATCTCACAAGACACCATCAACTATGGCGTCGATCTCGGTCTTCGGCAGGGGCTCGTCTCTCTGCTCCGGCAATTGGTCACGGTCAAAGGTCTTCGATGGATCAGGCCTTTCTATCTGTATCCGCAGCAGGTCACGGACGAATTATTGGACCTTTACGCGGGAGAAAACTCCATCACCAAATACATCGATATGCCGCTTCAGCACATCAATGATGGAATGCTCAAACGCATGCACCGGTTGGGAGGCAAAACGGCGCTGACCGATTTGGTGGCGCGTATCAGACAGCGCATTCCGGGGGTGATGTTCCGCACGGCCTTTATTGTCGGCTTTCCCGGAGAATCGGATGAGGCGTTTCAGGAACTGCACACCTTCGTGTCCCAAAGCGAGTTCGATCGGGTCGCGGTGTTTCTGTATTCGGACGAAGAGGGCACCTCCGCCGTCCATTTGGACGAGAAGATCGAGCGAGTGGTGATGGAGGAACGGCGAAATGAACTGCTTGCCGTCCAAGAAGCGGTTGCGTCCTCAAAAGAACGACAGCGTATCGGTCAAACATTGGAGGTGTTGATCGATGGCCATGCAGAGGAGGGGCACAACCTTCTTGAAGGACGGCACGAGGGACTGGCTCCGGAGATCGACGGCGTGGTGTTCATCCGCAAGGATGCCGGCCGACCGGGTGACTTTGTAAAGGT
>DAISKX010000402.1:0-4324 GCA_036820725.1 Nitrospiraceae bacterium | reverse complement strand
AAGAAGATCACCTAAATGGATTTGACCGGCAGGGAGGTCTGCCTATATGAGTTTCGGCAAGACGACGCCGATCTTTCGCATATTCGACGAGGCGAAGGCGAAAGAGTTCTACATTGACTTCTTGGGGTTCAAGGTGGATTGGGAGCATCGTTTTGAAGAGCGCTTGCCATTGTACATGCAGATCTCGAAGGATAGCTGCATCATTCATCTGTCGGAGCATCATGGCGACGGTAGTCCCGGTGCGGCAATACGGATAGAAACGAACGAACTGGAGTCATTTCACAGGCAGCTTGTGGCGAAGGAGTATACCTACGCCCGACCGCGTATCGAGGAGACGCCGTGGGGAAGCAGAGACATGTCGGTGAACGATCCGTTTGGGAATCGATTGACGTTCACAAATGCCGCCGGCACTCACACGTAGCCGCTACGCTGTGGAGCAAAAGCGGCAACGCTCGTGACCGGCCTTCACAACACCCCACCCCTGGATGAGACTATCATCTGTAAAATCCTACGCTGAAGGACCGACTCATGAGAACGCCCTGTCTCCTTATACTGTGCGCGACACTGATGCAAGGTGCCTGCGCCTCATGGCCTTCGCCCGAGGATGTGAGGCAACTCGCCGAGGGGAACCGATGGGAACTCGTTCGCTGGGGTGATCGCATGGTCCCTCATGGCGACAACGGCGAGCCTGTCATCCTTGCATTCAAGGACGGCCGAGCGTCCGGCCACGCAGGTTGCAATCGCTATTCTGCCGGGATCACCTTTGGACCCCATGCGGGAGAGGTAAAGGTATTGCCGGGAATTTCTACGCGCATGGCCTGCGAGCCCCGGCGCATGGAGTTCGAAGCCGCGTTCATTCGGGCATTCGAAGCCTCGACACGTTATCGCATCGAGGAGGAACGCCTGCTGTTCGAGAGCGGAGCTGCCTCGCCACTAGAGTTTTATCGTCGACCGCTGGAGCGGTGAGACAGACTAGCACTAAGGGGGCAGACCCGCTTGCCCAAAAAGGTCGTCATTCGTCAACCGACAATCGTAATTGCTGAACGAAAAGTACGCATCATCATGATCAGTGCTCATAAGTTGAATCGTGGTCGATGCGTTGTGTACACCCGCCGATTAGAGAGCTAGGCAGCTTAAGTGACGATCTCTTCCGTATGAGCAATTCTTGACAGAGTTTCCCGAAGTGGGAATAGTGTCGGCGACTTTGGCTCCAAGGGATCGGGATAACAGCAGGAAAGGACTGCCAGAAAACGTACAGCCTTACACCAGACTTAAAGTTGGAGCAGTCGTTGCAACTATTAAATACAGCGACGTAACAACAATGCAATGTGTACGGGGGTGGTTCAATGCAAAGTCCATCTCGACAGCATCAGTTTACCCAAGTCTCAAGCTCCATCACTAATCTTGCATTTGAGGTGTACCGCACATTATCACCACCAGGTAATTTCGTCTTTTCACCTCTAGGGATTTACTGTGTTTTGGGCATTTTGTACGAGGGTGCAAGAGGGACGACTCGGTGTATTCTCCCTGAACTGCTAAGCCATGGTGCGCACTTCCCCCTGACACCGCTGCTGAAGGCTCTTCTGGACGAGCTGCATACCCGCACACAATTGACACCCCAACAATTGCAAAGCATGAAGCGCGCAGAAGCCGAGAGAAAGGCCTTCACGGACCGAGGAGAGTGGAGAAAAGAGTTTGCAGTGCTCTACGGGGAGGAGACTGCTGAAGACGTACGGTTAGACTTGGTCCTCGCCAACGGTATGTGGATCCAAGACACCTATCCTTATCGCCCTGACTTCCTGGAAATTATGCAATCCGGACTGGCCGCTGAGATTGATCACCTCGACTTTAATGGCAAGCCTGTTCATGCGAGCCGGATCATTAACAGTTGGGTCCACCATAAAACTCGAGGACGGATTCCGGCAGTTCTCTCACCTACTGACCTTCCCCCCTGACCCGCATCTTCCTCGCGAACGCGATCTATTTCAAAGCTAGATGGGACACCGAGTTTGAGGCTCCCAAGCCAGGTCCTTTCTATTTGTTGGACGGGACGCCCGTGCAAGCTCAGATGATGACTTGCGTGTTTGACGGGTTGAACTATGTGGAAGGAGGGGATTTCTGGACGGTGGAACTGCCCTACTACCAGCAACCCATCTCTCTAATCATTATCGTCCCGTTAGCCCGTGGCGAGACCGCGCTGCTGACCCTCGAGCGTCAACTGCACGCGTATTGGAGGGCTTCGCAGGGGATGATCGTGGGAGGCGAAGGGGGCAGCGGAGTACAGGTCACTCTCACCATGCCGGTGTTTCGTATTGGGATGCAGCATCAACTGGCTCGATCATTGTCACTTCTGGGGTTACATCAGATGTTTGGTGCGGGTGCCGATTTCTCTGGTGTGAGTGATGAGCCTGGATTGCACATCGACGCTATCGTGCAAAATACTTTCATATCCGTGGATCAGCATGGCACAGAAGCCGCCGCGGCGACGATGCCCGTCATGTTGGGTGCAACAAGACCAAGAAAAAAGGTTACGCGAATAATCGACCGGCCGTTCCTTTTTGCCATCGTAGATAAGCCGTCTGACGTGATCCTGTTCCTAGGGAAAATCGTCAATCCTACGCAGGAGAATCCCTGAGAACAGCTCATGGAAACCCCCAGAGGTGTTGATTGGGAATTCCCTCGCTCCCCTAATTGGACCATGTGTCCTGGGCAGTAGTAGATAGACCTCCAGAATAAAGCGATGGGATCGGATCCCTTGATTGAGGTTCGTCTTCCAGCATAGTGGAATCTTCACCCGCCAGGATTGAACGGCGAGAAATCAATAAATCGCCAATGCAGTGGGATTGCAGCAGTGAGCTCCACTACCTCATCGATGTCGAATTCAATGATGCGCTCCGCGCCGGCGAACTCCACCACCCGATGCGTATCCCAGATTATGCGTGCTCGTCCTGTGAGTTGAAGGGCACTGCCGGACTCAAAGTCAATAAACAGAAGCCCGCTGTGAGGATCAGTCATAATATTGCCGAGTGTTTGAAACATCATATTCCCGGAATAGTCGGGCCAAACGAGTAACCGCTCGTTCAGCACACGAACGAACCCTGGCTTTCCGCCGCGATGCGAGGCATCCAGGCCGCCATCGGGGTGGCCGCTGGCGATGAAGAACGTATCCGCCTCACTGATCCAACGTTGCTGCTGTTCTGTAAGGGATGGTCCGTGCGTGACCGTGGGAGCTGTGCCAGGCGGAAGGTCCCTCTTCTCCCATCTCCGCGCCTGGATGTACTTGGGGCAATTGGCGTACACTTGCCGCGCGTGTATATGAAGTGCGCCGTCAGACTGTACTTCAGCGCTGCCGTTCAACCGCATCCGACGACGAGTCGAAAAGTCGATCACGAGCATGCCGACTCGGCCGCCGACAGCCAAATTTTCACCGAGTGGATCACCGAGCGCCCGGCTTGTGTCGATGCGCAGGGTCTGCTGGTCCCTTGCCTGCATGAAACCGGGAGCGCCTGTCAGCGAGGAGGCCCACAATCGTCCGTCCGCATCCCTTGTGGCTATGATCGCCATGGGCTGGCTGCGCAAGAATTTCTGCGCAGCCGGTGGAATAGCGGAGCCGATGGACTTGCCGACGCGATCCGCCATATCTCGCTGGCCCGCACGTGCTTGAATCGCGAGTTCGCCTGGATGGTATACGGGTGGCATTTCGATTCCTTTCCTCAGCTCATGTCGGGAATCTCAAAAGAAACCACAAGACGGTGCCCCCGGCGACGGAGCGGATCTGTCCCCGGCACCGGTCGGAGCATAAATCTCCAAACGAATGCCGTCCGGGTCTTCAAAAAAGACGCCGGCGGACTGCGATCCCTCAGTATGGGGCACGATGCCGTCGTAAATGAACGGCACGTTCAACGCGCGGAGTCTCTCCTCCGCCTTCTTCACGTCCTCGATAGTGGCCACTTGGAACGAGAGATGATGAAGGCCGGGGCGCTGCTTCTCAAAACGGCCCTCCCCTTGCTGCCACAATGTCAGGATCAATGTGTTCCCTTCGCTCAGGAAGACAAAGCGGCGCCCCTCTTCATGGGATTCACCCATCACCTCTAACCCAAACACCTGCTGATAGAACCCCTTGGAACGCTCCAGATCGCTGACGTTCAGCCCCACATGACCTGTCTGTAGATTCTTGACGCTGTCGGGAATCATTTCCTAATCTCCTTTCAAAGGTGGTTATCAACCATAACCGTCAAAATGTAACTTTGACGGTTATACGCCTGATCGAGTAACCTGTCAATGCCTATTTTGATGGCTATTACAAAGGCAATGTTTACGACGG
>DAISKX010000401.1:0-4326 GCA_036820725.1 Nitrospiraceae bacterium | reverse complement strand
TCACGTCCCGATACTCGTTCATGATACAAGGAATAACGAGCGTCAGGTTTGCGGAGCCGGCGAGGTCCACGGCGCGAAGAATAATGAGCGCCATGCTTGTGGACGCCCGCGAGTGGTGAGCGGGCCGTGTCCCGTGAGCACCCAGGAGCACCCAGTGTCTTCTAAAGCTAGTGGACTTTTTCAACCGCACAACTCCACGCAACAGCTTCCACACCGTATCGGGCGGCACACCTCCCGTCAACGAGACGGGCGGGACCGGTCAGCAGTGATATTTCGCCTCCCTGACTCCGGCAGCGTCACCGTGATGAACCACTTGGGCTTCATGCGGCCGAAATCCCTCCGTTCGTGTGTTCGAAGCGCGCGTTTGGGGTCAAGAACGACTGGCCCTTGCGGTCCACGGCGAAAGACCACCCAATGCCAATACGTGCGACTGCCTTTTCGATACCACTTGATCGCGAGCAGCGCGACCGGTGGCAATCGCTCCCAGGATGCAAACGGCGATTGTCCAGCGGACGGCCGAATTCCGTAACGGGTCAGCAAACGGCGCACATAGCCTGTGGTGGACCAGAGTCGCGAATCAGCCGCTGAAATCCCCATCCCTCTCGCCACGATCCGGACCTGCCGGTACGTCACACCCGCAAGCATCGCCACGCTGGCGATCCCGCAACCTGTACGCTCATCCTGCACGACTGGTTTCATGGATGGATGCAATTCCCTGCCGCTCATATTCGAAGGGACTCCGGTTGGAAACGAATCTTACGACATGTGCACGATGGATCATCCGGCAGACACGATCTGCCGGCCACATGCGCAGTTGGTACCATAGCCTTCATCTGCAGTTATCGCTCGAACATCTCACATAGGACGTCGTCATGAACCAGCGCTGATTCGCCCTGCGTCTCGCTGGCGCGTCCTCCTCCGGTTTGCTACTATCCCGCATCGACACCTCTCATTACATAACCAATTTTGTGCCGACCACACTCCTAGCGTTTATCCTGATTTTCATTGCCGGGACCCTGCTCCGGTCCTGCGCGGTTCTCACGGGGAAGCATGCCGATTTCGTGGCAAGATTCGTGTTTTCCATCAGTCTTCCTGCCACCATTCTTGTTTCACTCGACCGCGTGGAACTGGATGCCTCGTCGTGGAAGTTGCCTGCAGCCGCAGCGTTCGTCGTCCTTCCTCTCTTATGCGTGGCATGGGGCATCGCCCGACTGCTTCACCTTCCTCGTCCAAGCCGGGGTGCGTTTATCGTGTCGAGCGGCATCATGAATATGGCATTCTTCGCCTACCCTGTCATCCTCGCCACGTTCGGCTCGGAGGGCCTGGCACGGGCGCTCCTCTTCGATGTCGGCCATGGCGTCCTGGTGTTCACGATCGTGTATGCAGTCGCCATCGGCCATGGAGCGCAGACCCTTTCGCCCTCGTCTGCCCTCCTTCGCTTCGTGTCCGCACCACCACTGTGGGCTGTCGGCTTCATGGTGGTGATGAAACTGATCGGAGCGACACTTCCCGTACCGATCCATCAGGCGCTCACTCCGATCCACTGGACCACGACACCGCTCGCAAGCCTCATGCTTGGACTTTCGTTCGACGTGAACACCTTACGAGGGCGGGTGATTCCTGCGCTGACGGGAACCGCGTTACGTATGGGGGGAGGATTTCTGCTGGGGAATCTGGCCAGCGATATCCTGGGGCTGTCTCACCTCGAGCGCGCCATCGTCATGATAAGTGCGGCGATGCCGGCCGGCCTTAACGCTGTCATCTTCTCGACGGAAGAGCGCCTCGATGTGGACCTGGCCGCCGCCATTGTGGCGTTGTCCATCTGTGTGGGAATCGCCCTGCTACCGATACTGCCGGGAGTCGTAGTGTTGCTGGCACGCTGACCATCCGTACACAACGCGACCGTAAGACGGAAACCTAACGGATCGTGCCGGAACTCTGAAGGTGGGACTCATGTCATAGTCCGGCGATGGAACTCGTTTGGAACGCCAGTTCAGGGGTTTGTGCTTGCGGGAATTCGACACGTTGAGGTGGGGTGTCCAGTTCAAATTTTTCGCGCCGAATCTCCTTGCCGTTCTTCGTTCGATAGACCAACTCGCTGGTATCGAAATCATATTCAGGAATATCCGGGTTTTCCCAGCGCTTCATAAAATACTGAGAGAACAACGTGTAGAGTCCATGGTGCTTCAAATTGTATTGAAAGACATACTCGGGCACGCTCTTGACGTCGATGCCTGCATGGTAATGCTGAAGCCATAGGTAGTCTCCCAGGATGACCATCTTCACGTGTGGGCGGTCGGCATACAGTTTGAGCTTCAGCACTTTCCCACCGGCTTTGAGCCGCCGGAATAATTCGAGTGTCGCGCCAAGCTCTTCGCGAAAACGTGGGGCAGGCGCACCGGCCAATACCAACGACCGCGCCCGAATCCGTGCTTCTTCGCTGAAAGGGTTCATCAGCATGATGTTGGCTTGCAGAGATTTCTCCAGAATCGCATGCCACTCGCCTTCGTTGTCGACGAAGGTCCCATAGCCTGTCGAGCCGATGGCTAGAATCGTCCGGCCGAGACCATGGCGCTCCCGCAACTCATGGATCTTCTTTTCCGCGTGCCGGTTATGATAAGGGAAGAACGACACCAGCCCCGCTTCCATCGCGATCTTGGTCAATTTTCTGTCGCTGAGGCTGCGACCGATAAAATTGAGTCCAACGATCAGGACGATCGCGACCGCCACCTCTACGGAGAGCAGAAACACGTGGTCATGCTCGAGTTTCGACCATTGCACCAGAAAGGCCTTCGCGATCGAGGGCAACGACCAGGCGATGCCGGTACTCAGGGTAATCACCACGATATGGAACCAGAGCCAGTAGCTCGACCGCACGACATCCTTCAAACCGTTTAACGTATCCCGTCCCATCGTCCTCCTTTCACCTCTTTAGAAATGATCCACGCACAACCATAACGTGCCGGCACCACTCCGACGTCCTGACGACCCGACACGATCATCGCTGAACAGGAGTAGGACGTGTCACCAGCCCATACTCGTCCCGCCGGAAGGTGCCTACTCGCGGAAATCCATGAGGCAGCAGCCGCACGCTATCTCAGTGCGACCGAGCAACTGAGGGCAATCCGGTTCATCAACTGTGACTCTCCTTCGCCATGTACGCGACTACATCCCAAAGTGTGGCGAAGAGTCCGGTCGATGGTGGCAAACGTTATGCCACTGTTCTTTTAGAGCGAAGTCCGCTATTTTACAAGAACTCGAATAAAAACGCGCAAGACCCGCTGGCCGCGGAGCGCTCACATAATGCGGGAAGTGCCAGATATGGGCGCCGCCATGTTCCAACATGTCTGTTTGCTCAGAAAATAGCACCATGGTGTTACAGGGGAGTCACCCATAATGGAAGAGACGGTTAAATCGCGTAGTTTATTGGGGCGCGAGTGTGAGATGCCTTAGCTGACTCGCGGTTTTGGCGGGTTTGCTTTTACGATTGCAGCAGCCGTTCATGGATAATGCAGGCTAGAGCGTGATCCGCGCGATGTGAGGCGATTCACCGCCCCCCTCTCTGGTCCAAGATCGGAGGTGGCGAGACAAGATAATTGGGGTCGAGCCGCTGCTCCCATTCGCCGTCATGCGCGGAATTTAAACCCCATCCACGGATATATAACATTCCCATCACGGGCTCCCGCCGATCGTTCGCGACATCGTTCCTCCAACCCACGACCCGCCCGACCACCGTCATGCGGGCCCAGTGCCGGTAATTCGCCGGGAATTCTTTGCGGTCAACGACCGTCACCCAATAGGTGCCGCCCTCTGGGCTTTCCCGCTCTCCTGGAAGGTGCGGTCGATTGTCCTTATCCAGCGGGCGGTTTCTCAGATGGAGCCAATAATGGCCGTCTCGCCGTTCCTCCCCGAGCAAGGCGCCTCCGAGCATCACGACTTTTCCTTGATAGCGAGCTGGATCGGCGGTGACTGCTGTCAATGTCACACCCAGCTCCGCTTGATTCAAATACTTGCGCGGCACGGTACTGCATCCCACTATGATGGCAGTACTCACAACCATGATGGATAGCGTCATGCCGGCGGCCGGAAACTTCCATGTGTCTTTCACGCGAACGTTCCTTTCAGGCACATACCGCGCCGTGAGTTCTTGTCGGTACGGATGCGCCAGGCGGCCTTCGAGGGCGGCCGTATCGTATCCTCAAACATGACCCGACGCAACGTGTCAGTGCCGGCTCGAGCCGGTACCACTCCCGTCAAGATCACGGGTGAAGAGGTGCGCGACGCGACGGCTAAGGAGCGTCATGCTTGCGCACGGGCGCGAGGTTC
>DAISKX010000400.1:0-4340 GCA_036820725.1 Nitrospiraceae bacterium | reverse complement strand
TGGACAGATGGAGCAGTTGCGGGTCCCGCTCGATGACGATATAGGGAATACGGAAGTGATCGAATGCTTCGCCTACGATACTGCCCACCCGACCGAACCCGCAGAGCACGACATGGTCTTTGAGCCCATCTTGCGTCGCATCGGCCGAGAGGGATGGCCGCTCGGAACGAAGCTGCAGGGCCGCGATCCACGAGGGAGCGTATCGCACCAGCGGTGCATTGAGCAAAATGGTCACCAGCGAGGCAGCTAATGTGGCGTTATAGACCTCATCGCCGACGTGTCCCGCCGTCTTCGCCACTTGCACGAGGACAAACGAAAATTCGCCGATCTGCGTAAGGCCCACCCCCACCAGGAACGCCGTCCACCAGGCATAGCGAAACAGTCTGACGACCAGGGCCCAGATCAAAAACTTGCCGGCCACAATCAGGAGCAGCATGATCCCGAGGAGATCGAGATTGGCGAAGACGACCGTGGGATCGATCAACACTCCGATCGTGACGAAGAAGAGGGCGACAAAGGCATCACGGAGCGACAGCAGCCGCGCGAGGGTTTCATGACCATATTCCGATCCGCTGATGATAAGCCCGGCAAGAAACGCACCGAGCGCGAGCGACAATCCCGCCAGTTGAGTCACGGCCGCGGTCCCAACGCCGAGCGCCAATGCCACGAGCAGAAACAATTCCTGATTCTGAGTTCGGGCGACCCTGGTCAACAGAGGCGGAATTGCCTTGGCAGCAAGATAGGAAAAGGGCACGAGAATCAGCACGGCCGTCAGCAACGCTTTTCCAATTATCGAGAATCGCCCCGGTTCAAACTTACCAAGAGCCGGCAACAGGACGGTGAGAGCTACGACGGCAAGGTCTTCTACCAAGGTAATCCCGATCATGACTTTGCCGTGCTTGCTTCGAAGCTCCCCGCGATCGAGCAACAAACGGGCCAGGACCATCGTGCTCGCCACGGAAACGACGGCGCCGATGACCACACTCTGAATGGGCGGCCAGCCGATCACATTGCCCACCCCCATGGCAAGGACGATAGAGAGGACTATGCCGAGTGGACCTCCGATGAGTGCAACCCATCGCACTCTCAATAAATCTTTGAAGGAAAACTCGATTCCAATGCAAAACATCAGCAAAATGACGCCGATCTCCGCAAAAATTTCAAAGGTATGGACGTCGGAAATGGATGGACCTGGTGTCAACGGGCTGACCACAATCCCGCCGAAGACATAGCCTAGGATCAACGGCTGGCGGAAGGCGTAGGCCATCACGCCGCCGAGGACGGCCGCGACGAGCACGTAAGCGAGATCGCGAAAGAAAATGGGGTCCGGCGCCATGGAAAAACAATCCTCCAACTCGAACTCATGCTTATACGATACTGCCCGCGGCAATTCCAGCTTTTAGCCTCACAAATGATGAGCTGCCGGTTGCACCCGTGGCAAATCACTCAGAACGAGACTCTCAGCCGATGATGATTGCGAGAAATCTACGATACTGCACATCATGGCCACATGTTCGCCGCCATCAGAACGGGGTAGTGCATTGACTCAGTTATAGGTGCTAGGGTGTACTGATCTCCCAGGTAGAGGGCGTTATGAAGACCGCCTCAGCATCCAAGGCCGGTGTTATGTTGTCGGTAATTGCCTTACTATTCACGCTGTCCCTTGTCGCCTGCGAGACCGTCCAGCAAGGGAATGCGACCAAGGACGGGCTCTCTCAACCGAAACATTGTCCATCCGGACGGATTGTCCCTGATCCGTTCGGCTATCCAGAGTGTGTGCCTTCAGTCCAGACTCAACACACGCCGCCCCCTCCGGAAACAGGGCCCAAACCACACGAATCCAGCAGTCGAATTCCGGCGGCGGAAATCCAGGCAAATGAACGCCGCGCCAGCGATGATCTCGCGTGCCGTCAGTATTCAGAAACATCCCTCTCCGCCACCTATCTGGTGTATCGGCAATGTATGGAAGACAAAGGATGGCCTTCGACGTCACCATGAGCGAATGCATGGCTGCGGTTTTCATGCGATGCGAAGCAGGAACTCGACGGAAGTCCACTCACCTCATTCGCTCAGTGATCTCGGCAGCGCACAGTGACCTCCCACGTCAAAGAACTCAGAGCATGCCGAAGCTGAAGGGCACTGCCGATGGAGAGCGGGTTTGAATGGATCCAGCCACAGGTGTGGATTCAGCATTGGGGAAAGTATGGGCTCATCGTCACTTACTTTATTCCAGGCCTGCAACTTCTCGGTGCCCTCGCAGCCGGCGCTTCCCGCCTCGCCTTCCCTTCCTTTGCGACGTAGGCCTACCTCGGGGCATTGTTGTGGTCAGGAACCTTTGTTGCCGTGGGGTACGCCCTCAACGAGGAATGGGCTACATTCTCTATTCCAATTCATCAGACATTTACCTGGATCGCACTCGGCGCCCTGTTCGCGCTGGGAGCCGCCATTCTGATCATGTTCCGACGCCCAGTGGGAAAGGCTTAGGTTGCACAGCGTCGATGCAAGAAGTGACGGAGGAAATACCTTCGCATGTTTTGCCTGGTTGCGTCGTTGACGTTTCAGGCAGAGCTACAAGACTGTCTGCAAATACACCATGATTGATTCCAGCTTTTGTTTTCTGCCACGAGTCGGCGTCCGGACCGAACGCCGGTTCTGGCGCGAGGGACTTAGCACCTGGGAACGCTTTTTGATGGCGCGGACCGTGCCGGGAATCACCGCCGGCAGAAAGGCTCGCTTCGATCGTGAGATCGCCCAAGGGCACGAGCACTTCGTCCGGAACGATCCCCGCTATTTTGCGAGGGCGGTTCCTCCGCGGTATCACTGGCGACTGTACGAATGGTTACGCCCGCGAGCCGTCTATCTCGATATCGAAACAAATTCCTTTGGCGAAATCACCGTTGTCGGCCTGTATGGACGGGGCCTGTACACATCGCTGATCCGGGGGGAATCGCTCACATGGTCACGTCTGAGGGATGAGCTCTCGCGCTATGATTTGCTGGTCACCTTCTGCGGCTCGACGTTCGACCTTCCCATGCTCCGTGCGCACTTCCCTGATCTTCCGCTTGTCCAGTCTCATCTTGACCTGTGCAGCGTGGGTAGACAGCTGGGCTATCACGGGGGCCTCAAAACCATTGAGCGCGTGATGGGCATTGAGCGATCACCGGAACTCCAGGGGCTGACGGGGCAAGATGCCGTGCAGCATTGGAATCGCTGGCGACATCGGCGGGATGAGGAGGCTCGGCGTCTCCTGGTCGCCTATAACGAAGCAGACTGCGTCAACCTACAGCCGCTCGCAGATACCTTCTATTGTCGGCTCGTCCAGGCATCGGGCATCGAAGATTATTGGAAGTCTGTTTCCGGAAGAGATTTTGCGACCATGGCAACACAAGACAGTATTCTCCCTCGCAAACGCTTCGCGACGTCGCGGTGTAGCACTACGTTGTCCCGGCGGGACGGACGGCTGGAAGTACTGCCGGGCTCCACTGCTGATCGGTGGCTAGGCTAGGATTCCCGCAGATATCGGTTCCTTCCGACCACTGCTGCTTTCTGTTACTAGATCACCACATAGGTCTTCTGCCAAGCCGTGGTGTTTTCACTGTGCGATCAATACTTTATCGATCGTTGCGTGTTCGGGCGTGCGCGTATACCGGCATGACTGAGAGTCTTCATTCATTAAGTAGCTTTCCGGCGCACCACCCGTGTATACGTGGAGAGATGATGTGGCGGCGGCAGCCAATATGGCTTCTCGTGGTTTTACCTCTCGCCGGTTGTGCCATCACTGTCCAGGAGTTTCGCCAGACTCCTTTGCAGTATGTCATGAATGTGCAGGGGCAGCATCGTCCGATGCCTGCCTGTATTCAGTATGAGCTCGAAAGTAACATCCATACTTGGCCGGATATGTTTCAAAGTACAACGAATGCGCATGACTCTTCATTGCTAATCAGTCGCTCCCAACCATCCGGCCCATTCGACTATGCCATCTCTCCCGTTACCGAATTCATATTCATGCAAGCAGGCCCCTCTGAAGTCTCGATTCACGTGCGATACCGGGCATCCTTGCGGGCCGATCATTTTGTGCAAAAGGCCAAGCCGTTTTTTGAGTCCTGTGGACAAGCGTCGCTGCGGGAAGTCGGGCAGGACAAATAACAGCCCCTTTCTTAACCCGCATGATTCATGAAGATTCGTGACGAAACCGCGGAGACGCCATGTGAGTTGCGCGAGACGATGAATACATCGTCTCACGTTTGCGCACGGGTGCGAGATTCACGACGTGCTGAGTAAAGCGCGTCACGTTTGTGAACGCCGCCGAAAAAGTGAGGCGGCGGTGTCTTGTGAGCACC
>DAISKX010000399.1:0-4359 GCA_036820725.1 Nitrospiraceae bacterium | reverse complement strand
CGCTTCTTTTCCTCAGCCTGCGAACGTCGAGTGACGGGGATCATTATACTCGACGACGCTCTCGTGTCCAGTTCACGTAGTCTCATGGATCAGCAGGGTTCCGATGAGCCGTCCCCCGGCATAGCCCACGGGAAGCAGGATCAAGAGTACCACCGGAAGGAAGAAATATGCGATGGCTCCTTGCGCGTCCGGATGCAACAGGATGGTCACATGGATCCAGATGCTCACGACGGTGATTGCCAGACCTGCACCGGCGATCCCTGTTACCCGACGGCACGTCTGCACGGAATCTTCCAGGGACGACATGCCCAGATGACATAACGTGAGTAAGGCGAAGGCGATAAAGGGGACCGCGTCTAACATGCCGATGAGGAAAAGGTTGTATCCCGGAGCGAAGAGGTGAGCTCGAAAGTCGTGTAGTGCCTGGGTGAGGGGTACGTGGCGGACTGCCACATCTGTGAGGATGAGGGTTGCCCACGGTACGAGCGGGCCCAGTACAATGGCGATCCAGTAGGTGACGACGGTGATGAGGCGGATTCCCTTATCCGACAGCATGTGACCTCATGGCTTCACACGGGGAGATTCACCTGTACCGTTATGGAGAGCAAGCGATCGACTTTCGATGGCGGCCAGGGTGTCGGCGGCGCTCTCCCGCACAACCGGATCAGGATCGTGAAGGAGCGGCGTCAGTGCCACGATCGACCGTTCTCCGCCGGCTCCGATTGCGTTGAGTGCCTCGATGGCCAAATAGCGGTGCATGGGTCGCTCATCCTGGAGGACTGTGATTAAGACGGGCGCTGCTGCAATCGCCGTGGGACCAAGCCTCGCGAGTTGATGCAGCGCGTACTCGCGTCCCGCTGATTGCCCGATCATGAGCACGAATGTTTCGACGCGAGCCGCGTCAGCTTGACGAGTCTTCTCCAAGGCACTGCGAAGCAAACCGGCTACGGCGGCATCCTGTTGGTCGAGCATCGCCGTGCTCTCATCACGCCGCTCTGGCGGAAGTGGAACCGCAAAGGCGAATTGTGCGGCGGCGGCTTGGCGAACCAGAGCGGATGGGTCGCGTAGACCCGCGAATAAGGCCTTGGAAACTTCATTGGCAGGGATCCCAATATTGCCCAGGGCGGCGAGCGCATTCCTGCGGACCAGTTCGTCCGGTTCGTGCATGAGGGCGATGAGCGAGGGGACCGCCGGCTTGGCCACGGGGCCGAGCTCCCCGATGATGGCACCTGCCGTTCGCCGTGACTGAATGTCACCCCGACTCAATAGAGGAATATAGTGAGCCATGACATGACGGGCCGCAGCGAGATCGATATGCCTCAATGCGGCGGCGGCTGTTGTGTTGGCATGTTGGACGGAATCCTGCGTCGCCAGGACCAGCAACGATGGAACGGCGGCTGTCGCCTTCGGTCCGATAGTGCCTAACCAGTCGGCTGCGATAATGCGTGTCGAGGGATCGGGGTCGTGCAGTTGTTCGATGAGTGCAGGTACAGCCTGCACTCCTGTCGATTGCCAATACCACCAGACGGCGAGAGCCATGACCATCGCCAATCCGACGAGATTGAGGGCGATCTGCTTCTTAGTGAGGACGCGCATCGGTGGTTCGACTGGTTATGTCATGACCGAACAACGCTCAGTGAGCGAAGGTATCTGACATACGGCTGCCTGACGTATCCATCCGGGAGTCATCAGCAGGACCAAGTGGTGCACCGGATATCACACTGTGTGCCATATCCGAACGCCCTATGAGAGAGTTCGTGCGAGGCAACGCGTCTGTGACGGACAGTGGATCTCAATGGACGGATCAATTCGGACTGATCGGGGCGCCATGAAAACGCGGGATCCTCACGAATAACGTTTGCGTTCCGTCTAAAGTCTGCCAGGTGTGTCTACACCTGCTCGATGCCTTCATGAGCCAATTCCATCGTTTCAATCGCCACGTCGTTTCCTTTGGCGTTCAACGCCGGCCCTTCCCACTTGGTGATCCAGGCGCTGCGGACCTTCCATCGGACGACCGGCTGCCGTTGATCGTCCAGGAGAATGACGGAAAGGTTTCTTCGGTCGGCTTGCCCGTTTAGGAGGCGACGGAACCATTGATAGAGGTCCCGTGAGAACGTGAGGCCCCGTTTCAGGACCAGATTATTGTACTTGATGACTCCGGGTAATTTTCTCGGTGCCTTGCTGACGTCGCTCCCATCGCGATATTTGATCACTTCAATCGACGTGGTCGGGAGTTGGACTTAGCTGAAGGCTGCCTGGGCGAGCCCGTCGATCTCCACGAGGAAATTGAAATTCTTGTAGGGATCGGCTCGTTTGGCTGGGGGCATGCGTTCCTCCGTCCTGATGTGGGCGTATGGATGAGCTAGGTCGTGCGCGGGATATAGCTGATATCCCGATAAATATCCAGGTTGTGACGAATGATCGACGTGTAATGGACGGCGTGGTCATCACGATAAGAAATGCGCGCAGTAATATTCGTCGGTTCCCGGCGTTTGAAATAGGCGGCGGATGAATCCAGGAAGGTCACGATTTGCTTCTGCGGCGCAAGAAAGAGCAACTTGTTGAACAGGGCGAGCAAGCCCAGTTTGCGACCACCACCCAGCGCGTGAATCGTCTTGTCGAAGCGAACCGTGACATCGAGCGCCGGTCTCGCCCCGATATTCGAGACGGCCACGAACAGCAGGCCTTTCTCGAAGACGAAATCCACGATCACCTCCGGCCGAGGGTGATCGCCGGTCTTCAAATTCTTCGAAGAGTCACGAGTCCTTTTAGCCATGGTGATGCCCGGTTACGGCGTCGGCACGTCGCAATCCTGAGTAGAGCGAGTCGCCGGCGTACTGTGACGATTGTCGCTCCAGGCGGTTGCCAGTGCCTGGCAGGTGAGTCGTGCGAGCGCGTCATCAAGATTGGGGATAGACTGGGCATAGCGCGCATGGCCGGTCCAGGTCACCTCGCTCGTTTCCACATCCACGCCCCGCACGGATACGCTCGGTGTGTACAGACCCTGAACATTCGCACCTGCCCCTCCGAACATACTGAAATTCATGTTGGCCTGTGTTCCCTGGCTGGCAGAAGCATCGAGGAACACCACCATATCAGCCCCGAGAAGCTTGCCAACTTTCAGCACCTGTGCCTCGTCATCCTGCGTATGCGTGAGTCGGACGGTCTGTTCGTCGAGTACTTGTTTCAAACGCGCCCGCTCGACGACCGTCAAGCCTCGCTTCTGCAGCCAGGTAATCGCCATGTTCGTCACGCTTGGGTGC
Organism: Nitrospiraceae bacterium; assembly: GCA_036820725.1. Classification (GTDB taxonomy): domain Bacteria; phylum Nitrospirota; class Nitrospiria; order Nitrospirales; family Nitrospiraceae; genus DASSBQ01. The sequence continues at coordinate 1,096 of DAISKX010000399.1, read as the reverse complement.
GTCCCCCAGACGACAATCCGGTTATTCTTCGCCGGCAGACTTTTATGAAAGCCGTCAGTGATGGGAATCGGTGCGCGGACTACGGTCGAATCTTGACAAGATGTCAGTGAAAGTAAGGAAATACTTGCCAGGAGAACAGCAGCTTGGGAATTGAACCGTTTAGGTAAGCGCCTTGGCATGAGGCAGCAGATTTGTACCTGAACAAGATCACGAGAGCAATGGTGAAATGTGGATTTCTTAGACGACAAACGAGGGCTAGCCTTGGTCTGTACTCGTGCCGGTCCTAGATTTTTCTCTCCCCCTTGGCCGCGGGAAGGCCCTTCCTTTTCCTTTTTTCTGCATCCCTTTCTGGTCGGACTCTTTAAGATCAGACGACGAAGCGAGTCTATACCGCGAATCGCACGAACGCAGCAAGTTCAGGCGCCAAGGGAGTCTCACCCTCACACCGGATCGCGATATACCCACCTCTGCATTTCCCTAGTAGCTCTAAGTCCAAAATGAGGACTACGATATTAATGAGAGTAACCTTCCACAGAGGAGGTCAATATGCCAATCTTCATCCTCGGTGCATTGACGATCCTGATTCTCGCCATAGCGGTATGGGCAATGAACACGCAGGAGAGCGATCCAACCATGATCGGGGAGGGCGGCCCCGATTGGGGATCCGAACCCTTCGAGGAAGAGCAGAGAGAATATCGCAAGGCGGGCTGAGCCAACTTTCTGCTTTCGTGCGAATGCCGGTTCCTCGCCGTGTCTGCTCTCCATGCATTCATCCAAAGTTGGTGGCGTCACTGGCAGGGATATCGAGCGAAAGCCGATCCGGGCTATTCTTGTGAAGGAGTGATTGAGGGAGATCGCTGTGCTGGCGTCGAGCGCGAACCCAGCCGCGTGATCTTCTTTTCATCTCCTCTTTGCTCTGGCCTGTGTGATCCTTGGACGGGTGGCAGGAGTATTCCTAACTGCGCGCGTCGACCGAGCGCTTCCAGCGCGGGGTCCGCGAGCACGGAATACTCCTGCCACCTGGCCCTTTCCATTTCACCTCTGTGGACGTGGGCCTCACGGGTGGTACCGAGCGGGAAGCCTGTCCACGCGTCTT
>DAISKX010000398.1:0-4375 GCA_036820725.1 Nitrospiraceae bacterium | reverse complement strand
GGCAGCGGACGCAACAGCGGCGTGCTGCATAGCGGAATACACGAAAGACCGTTTTCGCTGAAGGAACGGCTGGCCCGGGAAGGCAGTGCACTCGCGGTGTCATACGCGTCACACCACGGTATCCCGCTCCTCAGAACAGGGATGGTCATCGCCATGTCATGGGAGGACATCCGTCGAGGCCTTTGGCGTGAGCTATCAACGCTGCGGCGACTGTGGTTCAACGCCTGGAGGACGAAGACGCAGGTGGCTTTTATGACGTCCTCCGGGCTGCGCGCGTGGGAGCCGAATCTTCGTGCGTTCTGCGGCATCGTCATTCCGAGCGTCTCAGTCATTGATTCTCATGCCTTTGTGCACTCCCTGAGGACTGACGCAGAAGCGAATGGGGTCGAGTTTGCGTTCAATAACCAAGTGGTTGGTGTTGAGGCCCATGACACCGAATATGTCGTGACTACAGATCGGCGGAGACTCCGCGCAAAATCCCTGATAAACGCCGCCGGTCTCCACGCAGACGAAATCGCCGCACTTGCGCCACACATAAGAAATTATATCATCCGTCCACTCCGTGGCGAGTATTACGAGGTCCTGCCGGCGAACAAAAAGACCCTCACTGGACGCCTCGTGTATCCCGCCTTACCCTCTCATGCGCCCGGCAAGGGTATTCACTTCAGTCCGCGTCCAAACGGACAGCAGTTCGTAGGACCGAACGCCGTGCCGATCGAAGATAAAACGGACTACACGTCGCACAAGACACCGCCCGGCCTGTTCATCCAGGCCTTGCAGAAATTCCTGCCGGCCCTTGAAGAACGGGATCTTCGCTGGGCCTATTCCGGCATCCGACCATGCGTGATGACTGTGAATGGGAGGAAGAGTGATTTTATTATTGCCGCAGACTGTGAGAATCCCCCGCTGATCAATCTGGTGGGAATAGAATCGCCGGGACTCTCAGCAGCCTTGGCGATCGCGAGATACGTCCGCGAACTGCCCTGCATTCAGAGGCATCTCAATTCTTTGGGATCCGGAGCACCATGATTCACGACGCCTTCGATTGGGGAGGGGGCGCTCGCTCATTTTCTTCCTTGCGCAAGACGCGGTAGAGGGTCTTACCCAGAATCGTTCGTGGTAGTTCGGTGCAGAATTCTATCTTCCTGGGGACCTTGTAGGGAGCCAGGTATCGCCGGCAGTGTCCCACGAGTTCGTCCGCAGACACTGTGTCATCCGCTCGGACGACGAACGCCTTGATAGATTCGCTTCCTTCCCCCCGCAGCACGCCAATGACGGCGGCATCTCGCACCTGTGAATGAAGAAGGAGCACCCGTTCGATCTCAGACGGGTAGACATTAAATCCCGATGTGGAGAGAATCATATCCTTCTTCCGATCCACAATGTAGAAGAAGCCGTCTTCATCCATGCGTGCCATGTCTCCGGTTGCCAACCATCCATCAGGCATCGCAACCTTTGCGGTTTCCTCAGGGTTGTTCCAGTACCCCTGCATCACTTGCGGCCCGCGCACCCAGAGTTCACCGACAGCTCCCACCGGGACTTCATGGCCGACCTCATCCACAATTTTCGCCTCGGTATTCATGATCGGTAATCCGATGGAACGCTTTACGGAAAGCCCGCGAGGGATGTTGCAGTGCGTGACCGGAGACGCTTCGGAGAGACCGTATCCCTCCACGATCAGCTGGGCGGTCCGCTCTTTGAATCTCTTGAGGAGATCATAGGAGAGCGCAGCCCCGCCGCAAATGCAGAACCTCGCCGCATCGAGATCCTTGGCCTCGCAGTGTTCCAAGAGTTTTCGCACGAGCGCAGGTACCATTGTGATCACGGTCGGTTGTTTCTTGCGAATGAGTCTGAGAAGAGTCTGAATATCCCGGGAGTCAGGCACCAACACCATGCATCCACCGACGGCCAGGCAGATATTCTGTGTGACCGTCATCCCGAACACGTGAAACAGTGGAAGTGCGGCCAGGAAGGTCTCCACACGTTCAGCAGGAGAAAACCAGCTGACAAGTTGCCGAACGTTGGCAGTCAGATTACGATGACGCAGTTCTGCGCCTTTTGACACTCCCGTTGTACCCCCCGTGTATTGGAGAACCGCGATATCGTTCGGCGTGACGGTTGGAAGTTGCTCCGGATCCACAGGGGTGGCCCTCTCCAGGACATCGTAGAAGAACAGCGTTGTCTCACTGCATGGAATCACGAGTGGTGGTTTGTGGTTTCGATGTCGATACATGTACTTCGCGATGGTGGTCATGAAATCGGTGATGTGCGTCACAATGATGAGATTCAGATCAAGGTACTGGACTTTCTGGTACAGGATGTCGAGCACCACGATCGCTCGAGCCCCCGCATCACGAAGCTGGTGGGAAAGTTCGTATTCCGTGTACGTTGGGTTGCAGGCCACGACAATGCCGCCGGCCCGTAAAATGCCGTAATAGGCGATCACCGCCTGTGGGGAGTTCGGGAGACAGAGGGCCACGCGATCGCCCTTGCGAATTCCCAGCGCAGCAAGTCCACAGGCAAACCGCTCAATGAGAGAGTCACAGTCCTGGTAGGACAGGTTTTTCCCAAAAAAATAGAGGGCGGGTCGGTAAGGGAATCGTTGCACGCTCCTGGAAAACATGGCCAAGAGCGTCTCAGGACGAAGAACACTTTCGTGGGGAACACCATCAGGGTAGTGCAAGAGCCAAGGTTTTTCAGACATGCATCAATCCGTTGACCGTAATTGTGCTCATGGAGGCCCGCAATAACTTGAACCCAGCCCAGCCCGCGACAACCAAGCCATTCTGATTAACTACCACGATCCATTCGAAAGGCCCACAAAAGGCTCAAAACGTTTCCCATACTTGGCTGCGAGCGAATCCAATTCCTGCGCAATCTGCCCGGGCGTCATTGTCTGCCGGGCCCACGTGAGAGGTCCCCCGCGGAAGGCGGGGAATCCAATCCCATAGGTCAAGGCGAAATCAACCTGCCATGCCTGTTCCACGATGCGATCGTGAAGACAGCGCACCGCTTCATCGATCATCGGAAGAAACAGGCGTTTTTGAATGACGTCATCAGAAAGGGGTCCTGTCGAGTCACGGTGTGCGCGACGATACCTCGTGACTGCTTCGAGAGTTTTCGGATTCTCCTTTCCTGATCTCCAGAACGTCAGTAACGGTTCCCCTGCTGGCAACAAACCCTGGAGAAGGCCATCGCGAGACTCAATGCGGGGTCCCAACACGGCGAGAGAACTCAGCACGTGCATGGCGACTTGAAGGCCGACCAGGTCCAGGAGTTCCAAGGGCCCCATAGCACGCCCGCTGTCCACCGCCATCCCAAAGTTCTTGGCAACGGCATCGATACGCTTAATGGAAACCCCTTCGCTCACCAAAATCACAGCCTCCGCCAAATAGCGCGATAGGATTCTATTGACGAGAAAACCGGGACCATCGTTGACGACAAGCGGAAACTTGCCCAGCAGTTTGGTAAGACCACAGGCTTTCGCGAGCGCTGCCTCGGAAGTGAGGGGTGCGCGGACAACCTCGACCAATTGCATTTTGGCCACGGGATTGAAAAAGTGGAGTCCCACGCAACGTTCCGGATGCACGGCCCCGGCAGCGATCTCTCCGACGGTGTATGACGATGTATTCGTGGCAAAAATCGCATCGGGACCAGCCACCGCTTCAAACTCCGCGAACACCGCTCGTTTTACATCCAGTTTCTCCGACACAGCCTCGATGACGAAAGGAACATGGCTCAAGTCTCCGACGTGACGAGTCGGAGCAACCCGCATCATTCGATAGCGCAGCTCCGAGGGAAGGATGACGCGTTTCCGCACCTGGGTAGTTTGATGTTCATGGATCCATCCGATCGCCTGCGCGAGGATCGCCGGGGAAACATCTCGCAGCACCACCGCACTTCCCTTTTCAGCGAGCTGTCCCGCGATCTGTGAACCCATCAAACCGGCCCCCACCACACCGACGCGCAAGGGGGACAGCTGAACGCTGGGAACAGTCCGCTTGAGCGCCTCGCCATTCAGGAACAAACCAACAAGGTGGGCGGAGACTGGGCTGGCGATGAGATCGAGAAGCAGAGGCCTTTCGACCTCGAGGGATCCGCTGAGAACGTTTAACCGTAATCCTCGCTGAACGGCCTCAATGGCGCGGAGCGGAGAGGGATAGAACTGGCGGACTCGCCTGGTTACCCGGCGGCGCGCGTACCCGCACACTAACGCACGGATTCCAGGCATGATCGCGAGTTTCTGACTGATCGGGAGACTTCCTCTACCCTCGTGAGCGGCGCAGAGTGAGCGGGCCTTTTTGATGGCTGATTGGACGAGCACTTCGCATTGTTTTCCCTCCAAGGTTCTGACACTCGATGGGATGGAGGTGAT
>DAISKX010000397.1:0-4390 GCA_036820725.1 Nitrospiraceae bacterium | reverse complement strand
AGGCGCGTTCGACAATGCCACCGGTTTGCCTGTGGGAACGGCCTGGGTCCGGTCTCTCATCGATCAGGATCAGGGGGCTGGATGCCTTGATGGTGACAAACCCGAGCTCGCGGTGGGCGTTGTGCTCGAACATCGTGGAAGAGGAGTGGGTACGAAGCTACTGCATTGCGTCCTGGAAAGAGCTCGCGAACATTTTTCGGCCATCATATTGACGGTACGCGAAGGTAGCCCTGCCATTCGACTGTACGAGCGCGTTGGCTTTCGCATCCTGCCAGGACATCCGGTGGTCAATCGAGTGGGAGGGCGGTCCGTCAACATGCTACTACGATTCTAAGCGGAGAGGAGATCGGAGATGGTTTACGCCGTGGGACTGGGCATGTCCCTTCGATTCTTGGCGGCACGGAGCAGAATCACTCCGGCGGTCAGATCGGCCACACCAACGATCGACAGGATGATGCCCCCTGTGAACTCTGAGCGCTCAGGGCCCATCGGCGTGACCAGGAAGGGCAGCGCAAACAGCACCATGAGAGACCCGCTGGCATAGAGACCTAAGGCGATTGTGCGATGGGATGCGGTACTGGTGAAGGAATCGCCCTGGGAAAACGAGCGGGAGGACACGGTCGGTATCGGAAAAAACTTTTTCATCCTGTACCAACCATAGCCGAGCGCGATGAAGAGCATGAGCCAGATAAGGCCCCATGAACCATTGATAAAGTCCGAGATATCGGCGCCGCTTGGCATTATGTATTACGTAGTGTGGCATAGTACAGACGATGACAGGGGATGTCAATTTTCGGCACTGGTATGATTCCAATTCCCAATTCACGACTGGGGGGATGCGATCAAGTGAGCAAAAATAGGCTGATGAGGATCAGCGCGGATCGCACGCTCTCGAGTGCAACGAGGGCACGCGCACCGAAGAAGGGTTCTTGATGGCGGCGATATGGTCGTCAAGACGGAAGAAGCCTGAGCTGAACGGAGCGGCTTGTCAATCGCGGCTCGATCCAGCGCGGCCGAATGTGTATGCTGGATGGCAGGATAGGTGTGGGTGCTCCCAGGAAAGACGAACGACGCTTTACGCACAACGGCAGGGAAGGCCGTACCATGTCCCCGGGATCGTGTCCGTTTCACGTGAACGAGGTGCTTCGTGGCCGTTGGCTGGTGGGGCATTTGTGGGAATTTAAGCAGCGCCCGCTTGACACCATGACGGTGTGGCGACGCCGGTACGGCGATCTGGTGCGGTTTCAACTCGGCACGAAGTCTTGCTATCTCCTCAGTCACCCAGACCTGGCGGAAGAGGTTCTCCTTCACAAATCCGAGGACTTCGGGAAAATCTACGATCCCGACAAGCCGACCGGATTAGGCCTCGTGCTGGGCAACGGTCTGCTCACCAGCGAAGGGCCGGTATGGAAAAAGAGCCGCCGCCTGATTCAGCCGGTGTTCCAGCGGCAGCACGTGTCGGAGATGGTACAGGAGATGGCAGCGGCGGGAGAGCGGCTCCTCGATCGATGGGGGAAGCTGGATCTGAAACAGCCGGTAGAGATTGCAGCCGAAATGATGATGCTCACGCTGGATGTCATCACGCGGACTATGTTCAGCACGAGCTTCCTTCATGAAGCCGACCACCTCGTTCCTGCACTCACGACACTTATTCGGTATGCCTTCCGGTCATTTCACAATCCTTTGCGCGTGCCGCTGTGGGTGCCGACCGCGACGAATCGCGCCTTTCGGGAAGCGAAAGCTTCCGTGGACGGGCTGATCTATGGATTGATCCGCGAGCGTCGGCAGAGCGCGATGCGACGCAACGATCTACTGGACCGGCTTCTCCATGCCGTCGACCAAGACACAGGCGTTGGGCTGACCGACGAGCAACTCCGCGATGAATTGCTCACCATTGCCGCGGCCGGCCATGAAACCACCGCCAACGCCCTGAGTTGGACCTGGTATCTGCTGTCGAGGTATCCCAATGTGCGGGAACGGCTCCATCGAGAATTGTCCGACGCCCTCGGCGACCGTACGGCGGATTTCGAATCCCTATCGCGTCTTCCCTATACAAGAGCGGTCTTCGAAGAAGCGCTGCGGCTCTATCCCCCGGCTCCTGCGCTTCAGCGGAGGGCCTTCAGGGATACCAATGTGGGCGGCTGTCTGGTCAACGCAGGTTCGCTGATCATTATCAGTCTGTGGAACATCCAGCGGCATCCGGAGGTGTGGGTCGAGCCGGATGCGTTTCTCCCGGAACGCTTTATCGATGACGCATCGGCAGAGCGACCGCGGCTTGCGTTCATGCCTTTCGGTGCGGGACACCGGACCTGTATCGGCAATCACTTCGCGATGATCGAAGGGCCGCTGCTGCTCGCGCTCATCGCGCAACGGTATGAACTCGATCTAACTCCAGATCAGACGGTCGAGCCTGAAGTCGCGGTGACAGTGAAGCCGAAGAACGGGTTGCATATGATGGTACGGAAACGAAAGGATTGATTTTACTAGTACTGTTTTCCTTGAGGCGAAAGCTGCAGTGACTTGATTTATCGCTTGGCTAAAAGGTATGGAGCAATAGAAATGTTTTTGGATGAGCGGTCACTTCATTGAGAGAGCCAACTGCGCGTCCGCCCGGTACATGCTTTCCCGATCACTCCCATAGTGTCGATAAGATGGATGCCGTCGTCTCCGGGCGGTTCAAGATGGTGATGGGAGGAAAACAGGTTATCTTAGAAGCCGGCGATATCCTTGCGGTGCCGCGTGGAACAGTTCATTTGACAGAAGTCGTTGGCGATGAGCGGTCGTGAGTCTGGATGGAGTACAAGTGTAGGAGGCCGTCCATCGCGTTTGCTTCGGAGCTGTGGCACCAAAATGGTTGTTGATCCCTACCGCATGACTTACCGGGTGCCCGCTAGAGGTCCTCGTGCATCTTCACATTTTTGAGAAACGCGCCGAGATCAGGATTTGCTTGGGGGCCAAATGCATCGGCGATGGTTCCGCGTGTGCCGTCTTTGGCTTCGATCGCATAAAGAACCGACATGTCATCCGGGTCGCTGACTCCTTCAAACCGGTGATGCTCGACGATGGTCACCTCACCGGCTGTGAGCGTCTGACCGCTGTTCACCGCCTGGAATGTGTTGTTCAGAAACTCAAAGTTTGCCGTAAATCCTCTCTTCCTGAGACCCTCCACGGCTTCTGACAGCGTCTTGTATCCCTTCAGTGTCATGTTGGCTTATTTCACCCCCAATTTCGGTACGATTACTTGCAAGAATAGTCGGGCAATTTCGCGATGTCCGGCATCGTTGGGATGGAATCCATCCAGATCGAAAACCATTTCCTCACGGACGGGCTGAGCAAACAAGTCCACGAGCGACGCCTTGCCCTCGCGTGCTTCCTGTTCGATGGCTTCGTTATACGCTCTAATCGTCGCTACGGTGATGCGCGGATTCGGCTCGCGTTGGAATCGGGGAAGCCTGGTGAGATCGGGAAGATTGCCGATCACGATGTTTTGCGAGACATGTTCCCGGAGTGTCTGAAGAATGAACCGGAGGTCCTGCCGAAAGATTTTCGGATCATCACCATGCACGACATCGTTCGCCCCCGTCCATATCGTCACGAGATTTGCCTTGGTGCCGAGCTGCTTCGCGACTCGCACCTGCTCTTTAATAAGGTCTATGCGGGCCCCGGGAATTCCCAGGTTAATCAAGAAGACGCCGGGCACCCGCCTGTCCAGTTCCTGCTTGATCAGAAACACATACCCCTCTGTGAGCGGGGTGGCCCCGACACTGGTCGCATCACTGGCGCCGAACGCTAGATAGACGAACTCGATCTTCTTCTCGCGCGGGCCGCTTCCGCAACTGGAGACGAGCAGAGACGCCATACACACGATGACGAAGATGACGCATTGATGAATCTTCATGTCGACTGCATCATGAACAGGACGTGAGTGGCTGGAAGTATCAGCTGAGTCTCCTCCGTATGCCTACTATGGAGCCTGTCACGATCTTGTTCAATCACTGCCGTGTGTTGGTGGAGGTCGTCGGCGATGAACCGGTCGTGAGTCTCGATGCGGTTAGGGCGGAATCCCGGTCACGCGAGTCTGATGCCTTCGACTGAGGCGACACTGAATGAAAGAAAAGGGCTGGATGCCGTTCGGCGGGTTCCAGCCCCATGTCGAGCCGCTATATCCGCAGCCCCATGACGACTACTTGTTGAATCGTACAACAATGGCTCCCATCAGATCGCCTTTTTTGAAATCCTTTTTCGGACTGGTTGGATGGGCGTTATGACAGGAGACACATGAATCAGCGATGGCCAGATCAGCCGAGATCCCCTTGAACTGACCACCGTCTTCAAACGTGATCACTCCGGTGTCCGGGTCGGCCGCAAGTTTCTTGAGGGCCGCTTCTTC
>DAISKX010000396.1:0-4406 GCA_036820725.1 Nitrospiraceae bacterium | reverse complement strand
GGTATATGCCTTGGCGGTCCCAACGGGATGTGAGCTTTTTAACCCCTCACCTTGAGCGCCTTATCATTCCGTTTTCAGTCTTAATCAGAATAGCCGCATGAACATTTTGCGGGCGTTCGAGCCGAATCCGAGGTTAGAGGAACCTTACCACCGGGTTGAGTGGGCTAGGATGATCGTGGGCCCGATGTCGATGTTGTGGTTTCGATAGTCGCTCGGTTGGAAAGGTAAAACGCGGTAAGAAAGAAACCTTCGGCTAACAAAGTGAAGGCACCGTCCCCAACAGAAAACCAGCCGTTCAGTCGTTTCGCCGTCGCCACATTGCCGCAAAGCCAGACGAGAAATTGTTCCCCGTTCGAGATGGCGTCGCAGACAACCGAGGCAAGCAAACACAAGAACCCTCCACTTAATGGTCTCCATATGTGCTTGAAGAAAAGGATCTCCCTCCGAAAAAGCCACAGGATGGCGAGGCCAATGAACCCGTAAATGGCTATGATCGCATCATCAAGGCGATCCGTCCAAGCCGTCTCTCGTATATGAAAGGTGCTATGGATGATCCGGTCGAGTCGCTCGTGAATCTCAAAAGCGTCATCGGCGGCAAGAAATACGAAGCTCGCAGCAATGAAAACCCATACCCACGCTGCCGAGATGGAACCGACCTTTGAAGCAAGTGGTCGTCTCGCAAAAAAGATCCGACTCGAAAAGAATGCAACAGCCAGGAGTTGCGCACACGAGAACGCGGTGGTGAAGCGGCCTTCGCCGAAGTATCGACTTGGCTTGCCAGAAACAAGGCCAAGAATAATTGCGAAGGCGACTATGATGAGATTTGCAACTACTGTCGTTGTAATCGCGCGACGGGGTGTCATCGGAAAGCGTTCGTCAGGCGCCTCACTTAAAGTAAGCCTCGAAATGGTATGTTGTAGGCACCGTCGCGGCACAAGTTAGCTGGAACGTTCTGCTACGTCAATCGTTCGTCGCAACCCCAGAAACATGGGTCCGCGCATTATACTCCTGAATATGCAACGCTCATGACACTTCCCAGTTCATAGAACATGTACCAAACTTGTCACCATCCCTCTGAAGAGAGGGGTCCAGGAACGCGAGGAGCGGCAGACGCTCGTGATCCAGAAATTGGCCGAGCTTGATAGCTTGTTATGTGCGCCATTCGATGTCGGAGCGAGTGGAGCACTTTGCCTCGACCGTCTTGCTTTAGATTCTGAACGAGCCTTGCCCACGCCTTGCCGGGACAGTCGCCGTAGCCATTCCCGCCGTGCTTGAGCTGCGGAAAAGGTCTCTTTTGGCGGATCGTCTTCACGTACTCGACTAAGTCCAGGTCGAGCAGAAGTTGAGCATCGGGACAACCCTTCGGGACTGCGCATTCTTCAGTGTCTTATCGCCGACTGCGCCATCACTCGTAAGGTTGAAGTACCAGATATCTGTTACCGCCTCACACCCCCCACATCAGCCTTATCAAGCTGATAGACTTCCTGTCGTCTTGCAGCCGTTAGCAGAAGTGCAAGCAGTCCGTAGTATCGCTCAGGATGTCGCGTCCTCCATCGCTCCTCACTTGAGAAGATCACGGACAACTCTGCATCAGTAAATGGGACAATCTTTTCTGCTCAATGCAGTGACAATTTACGGCACTACGCTTGGGAAAGGTGTGCAGAGGTCCATAAGAGGTCATGGGGCGTTCCCTAGAACGACCTGGATTGACCAGCCCTCGGGCTTGCCATTCACGCCAACGTAGGATAGTGCTCCGCAGCGCTCGCGAGCTACCTTTGTGACTTCAGGCAGGCGTTGCAAACGACTCTCAAAAAAGGAGGTGCGGTATGAAGCTGGTCTTACTAGGCTACGTACTGATTCTCTGCACCGGAGTCTTGGGCTGTTCCTCGCATCCGTACGTGATCTGTCGCGGGGAGGCTTACTGTACGTCTCCCTTGACCCATGACGAAGCGATGCACGCCGCGCAGCTTAAGAAGGCCTGGGGCGACGAAGCGTTATACGTTCGCCCTGGTCGATAACAACAAGAAGACCTTACCAAGTGAGCGAGATGGCAGTTCACTTGTCCGAGTCGAAGCATCCCTCAGACCCTGGTGGATCGTCACAAGTCTGCCAGGGTCTTTCTATGTCTACACCAAAGCAGCGTGAGACCTACGCACTCACACGTCTTGATCCGCAGGGTGCTCAAACCACGTCAGGTATCTCTCTACCAAGGTCTGAGCATATGTCGCGAGAATCTCTCGCTCATCTTCTGTTAGAGAAGAGTCATTAGAGAATAGAGTTTCAGCCGCTTGAATAAGCTCGCGCACTTCTCGCCTCATCTGGACTCCTTCTCGGATGGGTGCCATAGCGAAGAACCTCTCGACACGGACAGATTTAAAGGAGGATCCAGTAAAGGAGTGGACCAAACTATATAGCGTACTGTCCGCGAGAGGCGGATGTCTACAGGTTCACCACCAAAGCCGAAGAAGGAATATGGTCGCAAGGACCAGCGCAACCGCAACTAAGGCAAAGCCAATCCAAAACCGTCTTTCCATTCTTCTCGTATTTTAAGTATTCCCTCCCTCCTTGAACAAGCTCGTAGGTACGCGTAGTGTCGCCATACACAATCATTCTCGTGCTGACCAAGGGAGGAAGGTCATCATGGCAACTACAAAGTGTGCCCATCCAGCTTGCTCATGCCAAGTCACAGATAAAAACTATTGTAGTGATAGGTGTAGGGTAGATCGTCGCGCCTGACTAGTTCCACATTCGCCGCGATGTGTTGTGGGGAGCTTGGCTTCCACTGCAGCTTCCAACGGAGCAATTTCGTCTTCGTTTCTTTCCTTACGTCCTCAATGCCGGAAGGATCGAAACCCACGTTCATCTTCCTTTGCGACAGAAGCCTCTGAGCTCAATAATCATTAGGACCAATTCCTTCAAGCCTTGTACACCGTGGACAATAGAACATCGCGTCCGTCCATATCGTCCACAATGCAGCATCGGACGCATTCCCAGGTAGCTCGCTACCGGAGCCGTCGAGGCGACAGCCGCTCGCAGGGTCTTGCCTGCAATCAAAGCAAAATGCTTTCGGATGTCTCCTTACCAATGTCGAAGCCGTGACGTGTTGTACAGGCATGTTAGATCAGCAACCCCTTCAGCGTCTCTCGGTACGCCTTTCCGAGTTCATCAATCGACCCCTTCAGCACCTTCAATGCGAACGTACCCGTGTGTTATATATGTCGAGAAGTGGACCTCTCCGCCAATCCCTTCTCGTGCATGGCCAGTCAACGCGAGCAGATGTGCATCAGGAATCCCTAGGTAACTCATGCCTCAGTAATCATGGGGACCAATGCCCTCACGCTTGGCACACCTGGGACAGTAGTACATCGTGGCCGTCCAGACCGTCCACAACGCATCCTCGGAAGCGCCCGCAGCTTCTTCCCCACAGTCGGAGCAAATTGCGTGGCCGTGTTTCTTCATCAATTCAGATGGCTTGACGTATTGAGCAGGCATTTAGAGCAACAATCCCTTCAGCGTCTCTCGGTACGCCTCGCCGAGTTTATCAATCGACCCCTTCAACAACCTTCAGTGAGAACGTGCCTGTATGCACGTATGTTGAGAAGTGGACCTCTCCGCTTATCCCCTACAGCGCATGACCGGTGAGTGCGAGCGTGTGAGCATCGGGAATCCCAACCTCTGCAAACTTCGAGATACCACCATGTCGGAGCGAGTGTGCAGCACCTTGCCCTTGCCGCCTTGTTTTAGCTTTTTGACGAGCCGAGACCATACCTTGCCCACACTGTCTTCGTACCCATTCGCGCCGTGCTTCAGTAGCTGAGACAAAGGAACACCCCTTCGGGACTGCGGGACCCTTCGATCCATCCTACAATCAAGCTCTCAATCTGCGCAGGAGTCATGGTGTGGCCTCGATCTTCAAGAGTTTGGAACAGGCGTCTGCCGTGAGCTTTCCCAGGTAGCCGACTTCGCTTACACGGTGGACAGCACGGAGGTACGGAGAGACTTCCAACATTGTACGCGGTCTTTGAAGAACGGCAAGAGTTTGCGCGGAACGATCAGCCGTGCATAGTACGATTTGCGAGGAAGATGGAAGAAGGTGGCAATGGCGGTGTCTCCCCCAGGAAACTGTAGACGTAAACTGTAGACAGTCTACTGTTCCACCGTGGAGGTCACTATTGAAAACGCTGAAACGTCAGGTCTGGAGTGATGTTTTGGAGGCGGTGGTGTCCCCAACGGGATTTTCCAAATGGGGGACAGATCCGCTAGGCTTTCAGATTGAGGTGGAAGTCTTGGCAGCATAGTTCCTAGACGCTGAAACCCTCGCCTTAAAAGCTCAATTATTCAGTGCTTAAAGGTGACTCGTTTCTGGAGCCCCCTAGAAGCAGGGACTAAGTCAGGCCCTTCTTCTC
>DAISKX010000395.1:0-4418 GCA_036820725.1 Nitrospiraceae bacterium | reverse complement strand
ACGCATCTGTTCCGGGTCGCTGCGAGCCTTGATTCGATGATTGTGGGCGAATCCCAAATCCTCGGTCAGCTCAAAGATGCGTTCGAGGTCGCCCTGTGTCACAAAACCTCGGGGCTGCTGCTCAACAAGATCGTGAAGAAAGCGATCTCGGTTGCCAAACGTGTGCGTACTGAAACGAAAATCGCAGAAACGGCCGTATCCGTCAGTTATGCGGCGGTCGAGCTCGCGAAGAAAATTTTCTCGAATCTCAAAGATCAGACCGTCTTGCTCGTGGGGGCCGGCGAGATGGCCAAACTCGCCGCGCGGCATTTGATTAGTAACGGGGTGCGCCATGTTCGTATCACAACCCGCAATGCGCACCATGCGATCGAACTGGCTCAGCGTTTCAACGGGACGCCCATTCCATTTGACGATTATAGGACTGAATTGGCGTCGGCGGATATCGTCCTCGTCTCAACCGGAGCCGCGCATTATCTGGTGAGTGCCGAAGATGTGCACCGCGCGGTCAAACAACGGATGAATCGCCCCATCTTCTTGATTGATATTTCGGTGCCGCGCAACATCGAGCCGGCTGTTCGCGATATCGATAACGCATTCTTATTCGATATCGACGATCTGCAATTACGAGTCGAGCAAAACCGGGAAGAACGTCTGCATGAAGCGGAAAAGGCTGAGCAGTTGGTGGTGGATGAAGTGGGCGTGCTCCGGCAATGGCTGAAGTCTCTCGAGGTAACTCCTACCATCGTGGCTCTTCGCAACCGAACAGAAGATATCAAACGTACCGAGTTGGAGAAGGCATTTGCCCGCTTGAATCATCTGACCAATGATGACAGACAAGCGGTTGAGATCATGGCGTCCGCTATGATCAACAAGATCGTTCATGGGACCATGGTCACGTTGAAGGCCGAAGCGAGCGGGTCCGGAGGGGTCGCCTTCGTCGAGGCTGCACGCCGGTTCTTTAGCCTGGATGAAGGGCCTTCGGGAAATGAGGGGACAGATGAACACCATAGGTCCGCCGGACATGACCTGCCGTCGTTGGAATCCGACTCGGAAGAAGCACCTCGCCGGCGAGAACCTCGTGTACCTATGGGAATGACTGGTCGGATGGGAGACAGAGGCGAGGATCCCATAGCAGAGTGAGGAGTTTTGAATGGGGCGAATCACAATGAGGGTTCTAGACAAGGCTCGCGACCGATGCGTTCCGTAACGGAACACCGTTCGACGTTTATTCTGGGCACGCGCGGCAGTACTCTCGCCTGGCAACAGAGTGGGTGGGTCCAAACGCGCCTTCAAGAACTCAATCCCGGGATCACTGTTTCCCTTCAGCGCATCCAAACATCGGGAGATAAGATTCTCGATGTCCCTCTTGCGATGGTCGGAGGAAAGGGACTGTTCGTCAAAGAAATCGAAGATGCCTTGCTGCGCGGCGAGATTGATTTGGCCGTCCATAGCATGAAGGATGTGCCGACAATCCTTCCGACGGAATTGGACATCCTATGCGTGCCGCCACGAGAAGACCCGCGGGATGCGCTTATCAGCCGGGACGGTAAGAAGTTTGAACAATTGAAACCAGGTGCGCGCGTGGGAACCAGCAGTTTGCGCCGTCAAGCGCAGCTGTTGCACAGTCGTCCGGATCTCAAAATAGAAATGTTGCGAGGAAATTTGGATACGCGTCTTCGAAAGTTGCGCGAAGGGCAGTTTGATGCGATTGTTCTGGCGGCGGCCGGTCTCAGGCGTCTGGCATGGACGCAGCACATCACAGAATATTTACCGACCGACATCAGTTTACCCGCCATCGGACAAGGTGCTTTGGCGATTGAGGGTCGTCGTAACGACGTTCACGTCAGAGATCTGCTGAGCCAGTTGGACCATCCTCCCACCAGGACAACGGTGTTGGCGGAACGGGCATTACTGCACCGTCTCGAGGGTGGATGCCAGGTTCCAATCGCCGCCCATGCGGTGTTGGACGGGGATCGTTTGCGGCTTGACGGCTTGATCGCGAGCATCGACGGCACGCGCATCATTCGAGAGACCGTTCAGGGCTCGGCAGCAGATCCCGAGCGGCTCGGCATCCAGTTGGCGAACCAATTGCTTGGGCAGGGGGGAGACGTCATTTTGAAAGCCATCTACGGACACGCTTAACGCTATGGCGAAGCAGCAGGGCAGAATTTATCTGGTCGGAGCGGGTCCTGGCGATTCAAAGCTTTTGACCTTGCGCGGCAAGGAATGCCTGGAGCAGGCAGACGTCGTTCTGTACGATTACCTCGCGAATCCGGCACTCCTCGACCATGTGCCCCCGCACGCGGAACGGATTTACGTCGGCCGGCGGGGGCGAGGTCATTACGGCAGACAACCGGACATCAATCAGTTGATCGTCAGCCATGCCCACGCCGGCAAGGTGGTGGTCAGGCTGAAGGGTGGCGATCCATTCCTTTTTGGCCGGGGTGGCGAGGAGGCAGAAGCCGCTGCAGCGGCGGGGGTACCGTTTGAAATCGTCCCCGGCGTCACGGCGGCAATTGCGGTGCCGGCGTATGCCGGGATCCCCGTGACGCATCGCACGCTGGCGTCGACGGTCACGTTTGTCACGGGACACGAGGACCCGACGAAAAGCGAAAGCGTGCTGGAATGGCCACGATTGGCCACGGCCCAAGGCACCTTGGTGTTTCTCATGGGCATGACGAATCTGCCGAACATCGTGCGCCATCTTATAGAGGAAGGGAAAGCAATCACGACACCGGCCGCCGTTATCCGATGGGGGACACGCTCGACTCAACGGACCGTCGTAGGGACTCTCGCTGATATTGTGGAAAAGACCAGAGAAGCCGCCATGGAGCCTCCCACGGTCATCGTCATCGGCGAAGTCGTCCGGCTGAGGGATCAATTGAATTGGTTTGAGAAACGGTCATTGTTCGGTAGGCGTATTTTGATTACGAGAGCCAAGGAACAGGCGCCGGAGTTTTCCGACTTGATCGCAGCCTATGGGGGTGAAGCGGTCGCGTGTCCAACGATCCAGATTGTGCCGCCTGATACGTGGGAGCCGGTTGACCACGCGATTGGTGAACTTGCGCAGTATCACTGGCTGGTGTTCACGAGCGTGAACGGCATCGCACCGTTCATGAAGCGGCTCAATCTGCAAGGATATGACACGAGGGCATTGGCAGGCCTCCGTCTGTGTTGCATTGGCCCGCGTACTGCGCAGGAGCTCGCCGGATATGGCCTGCGGGCAGATTTAGTTCCGTCAGAATACCAGGCTGAGGGGGTTATATCGGCCATGGCTGCATTCGGGATTCAGGGGAAACGGGTTCTGATTCCACGTGCGCTGATTGCGCGGGAAGTTCTCCCGGATCAATTACGTGCCCATGGTGCGACGGTACATGTGGTCCCCGTCTATCAGACCGTGCGACCGGTTACCGACATGCACCGTCTTCGCGAACTGATGAGCCGACAGGAGCTGGATATGGTGACCTTTACGAGCTCGTCCACGGTGAGAAACTTCGTGGACCTTTTCGAAGGCGCACAGGATATGCATCGAGCCATGGGTGATCTTCGAACCGCCTGCATTGGTCCCATCACTGCCGCGACGGCGCGAGAATATGGTATACGGGTTCAGGTCATGCCGGCAGAAAATACGATCCCGGCGCTTGCAGATGCCATTGTGCGGCATTTTACGCCTTCTTCGGAGTCGGCCCCGCTCGAAGTCCGGACAGGCTGATGGAGGACTATCCTTGGACAATCATGTGATCACCTCAGATAAGGAGTAGAACAGTGGTACCTGTAAAATCCTTCATGGTTCCGAAAGAAAAGTTCGTCACGGTCGAACGAGACACGGACGCCAGGACAGCCGCACGGGTGATGCGCGACGGCAATATTGGAAGTCTATTCGTTACGAATGGGAAGGATGTCATCGGCATCCTCACCGATACGGATATGGTGCGCCGGGTAGTCGCCGCGGGGGTGGACCCGGGTAAGACGACCGTTGAGCAGATTATGTCGGCTCCGATTGTCACGATCGAGGAAAATAAGACGCTTCTCGATGCGAATGATCTGATGGCGCAATCACATCTGCGACATTTGGGTGTTTCAAGAGACGGCAAGCTCGTTGGAATGATCTCCGTGCGCGATCTCGTGGTATTCCTCACTAACCTTCCGCGAAAGTGAGTGGGTGGTGGCCTTTCCGATACAGAGACTGCGACGATTGCGGCAGAAAGAGTCTTTCCGGCGCATGGTGCGCGAAACCAGTTTGTCTCCGTCTGACTTCGTCTATCCGTTATTTGTGACCGAAGGACGGGATCGGCGCGACCCCATTGCGTCCATGCCAGGGCAGCAACGGCTCTCCATCGATCTGCTCATCAAGGAAGGGGCGGACGTGGCGGCACTTGGAATCCCGGCCGTGATTCTTTTCGGCATTCCGGACCACA
>DAISKX010000394.1:0-4433 GCA_036820725.1 Nitrospiraceae bacterium | reverse complement strand
ATCGTCATCGAGCGGGACCCGGACATCATTCGAACGCTGCGCCGGCGCTCAATCCCATGTCTCTACGGCGACGCGTCGCACCAGCAACTTCTGGAGGCGGCGGAGGCGCAGCATGCTGCGCTGGCAATCATGGCGCTTCCGGAACTGGAACCCGCGACGCTCAGTGTCCGCCGGTTTCGCGCGCTCAACGGAAGCGTTCCCCTGCTGGCCCGTGCCCATGGTCCACGGGAAGCACAGGAATTGTTGGCGGTCGGCGCGACGGAGGTCATTCAACCGGAGGTCGAAGCAGCCGGTACGCTCATCCGGCATGCACTCCGCTCGATGGCGATGCCAAAAGAGAAAGCACTTGCTTACCTCGAAGAGTACCGGACTCGATTCAGTCGCTCTACGCTGGAAGATTTCTAGCGTCTTCGCGATAGCGGCGTCGCCGACCAACCGTTTCTCCAGGCCATTCCTCAGGTGTGAGAACGGACTACCCCGTAGCCTCTACTCGATCACCAGGCGCTTATCCGATAGCGGTCGGCAGGAGATGTGTTTTCTCTTGTGCGCAGGGGGTATCCAGGGATCGGCATGGACTGAGTGCGACCACATGGTCCATGGCCGGTGGCTGCTTAGAGCCGTCCCAATAACAGGCCTCGGTATTTATTTCGTGGGTCAGAGGAATGGATTCAAGGGCTAGCGGGAGGCTGCTCTGCTTGTCGTCGGCGAATTTATATCGACATGGCGGCGTGATCGGCCAGCCATGACAAACCCGCTTCCCAGTAAATGGTCTGCCAGGCTAGCTGCGGCGAGTCTGTGGCCGGTTTCGTTCCAATGATCATCAGCAGTTTCCACATCCTCTCCGTGAGCGGCGGCTTGCTGGACCGCTGCGGCAACATCGTTCCAGTATTCGATTCCATAGTGAGTGGAAATCATGGCGAATGCATCGCTGTAGGGTTGTTCATCGGCGCAACTGAACGCCACGATCGGGATGCTGCCGGTGCGGGTCCGAACGCGCTTCATCAGATCGTCAGTGACCTGAACGGCATGAGAGAATCCTTCGTGTTTGAATCCTTGTGCGCCGATGAGGGTTTCGACAGAATCGTGGTTCGTGACAGCCCGAAGACGGTCGACGCGGCTGACCAGAAAATACAGAAACCGGCTGTGGTGGTTGATCCATTCTCGAATTTGCTGTCCTGTGGGTTTAGGGGACAGGTACGCGATGGTGGTCTTTTCCCAATACGGTCGAAGCATCCCATTATTATTGATCGTACTGGCCCGTTCGAGGACATTATCATTGTTGATGAAATCGTTTACGCAAAACTGCCACAAGATCAGATCAGGCCTGATTTCATCGACATACCGGTCCAGGATCATATATTCCTGTAGGGTTCCATAGCCGCCTGCGCCATAGGCGAAGACTTCTACGTCTAACAGCTCTCCGAGCACCGCATAATAGGTTTTGTCGTCGGATACCGCAGTGGCTTGCGTGAACGAGTCACCGATCACAAGCAATTTGGGCTTGTTTGACCGCAGATTGCCGAACTGACGAAATCCATATTTGTGCTGTGAGCGATGGATCCTATAGCTGACCCCGCCCTTTGTTCGTTGGGTCAGAGACTCTTCGTAATCCGCGGTGGCCCGCCATCCTAATTCCTGGTCCAGCATGATCGGTCCAATTCTGCCTGAGGGACTCTCAAAAAATGGAATGCCGTCTCGCATGAGGTGGATCGCCCGTATCGCAAGCTCTCCGGTGAATAGGCTCAGGGCAAACACGGCTGCGGTAATGACACCGGATGCGAGGACTATGACTCGTTTGCTAGCCACCGTGCATTCTTCTCTCTTTTCCGAGAGCGTACGAAGTGAGGAGTGAAGTCGACAGTAGGGAGGGACAACCAGCGAGTGGGTTCATTCTAATTGGTGATCGTAGCCATGTGTGGCTGTGTGTTCCCTGTGCGTCGGCTGTGAACCAGACCGGTGTCGTGTATCTGGAGGAAAGCCTATCATGGTTTGCGTACCGTGGCTGGAAAGTACGTGTGCGGTTTCCCCCTCAACTTGAATACAAAGGAGATTGGCGCAGACTTATGACACAGCCATCTTGATGGGGGGATCAGGGTTTCCCTGATAAGGGGACAGAATAACACTGAGAAATAATACGGGGATTTACTTTTATATATATCCTGCTTTTCTTCTTCCATAGCGTCTCGCCTAAGTTTATCGAGGGATTGAGGGTAAACTCTTCACCAGTTGGAGAGTGGAAACCACCCTAATCAGGATAACCCCAGCTCTGCAAGGCCAGCAGGATGCTGCTGCCCGTACTCGATATTATCGGCGATGCTGGCCGGGACATCGGGATCCTCGCGAAGAGCTCCCGAATCGTGCCCGGAGAAGTGAGGCTACCACTCGACGACGCCAACATCCGAATCGATGTCGATCGATCGGCGAAATCGACCGCGGCGGAGCGGCTTCTGCCCATCTTCCTGTGCATAACTCTTCAGGCAGAAATCCACGCTCAAGCGCAGCTTGGTCTACGTAGAACTGTCCAGGGTGGTACTCGATCAAGGGTCGAGGGGTCGGTATCTGTAGAAAAGCAAAAAGTCAAGCCGCAAGATATAGGGGGTTCGGATAAGGAAGAGCCAATGCTCAAAGATTGAGCAAACTGCAGGTGAGCGTCTATCGAGCCTGCTTCTTGGTGGCCTACTGGTAGTTATCCACAGAGTTATCCACAAAAATTGTGGACCAAAGTGACGGGCATTAATATACTAGGCTCATCAGGCTCTAGAACTGGGGATAATTGTGATGGTGTAGAATTTCCACGATGAAATATGTGGAACTCATCATCCTCGTGGCATTGGGGCTATTCGTGCTGTGGATGGCCCTGAGTGGCTGCACCCGGGAGGCTATGGTGGATCGGATTACTTCTTGTTGCGGGACTTCTTTGTAGACTTGGGAAGGGAGGACTTCGGAACTGAGACGATTTGCGAGAGAGCGGTCTTGAACCGCTCGAATGGCGTTTGATTCGTCTGCGACGTTGAGTTAGGCTGCTGCGTCGTTTTAGTGATGATAGGAATATTTACTCGCGCCTGATGTATGTCGCAGCACGGGCGGCCGGAGATTGCATCTCTACATTTCATGGTTCTGTTCAAGAGTAACGAGGATCAGGCGTGTGAGTCTATCCTGAAAAGGCTTGCTTTCGGAGCATTTTCATTTAGCCGAGTAGCTCGCCTGAGGTAGAGCCATCGTCGCGCGGCATGTTCCACACCTGCCGCTTCCCAGCCTGACGGTCCTTCTTCCTGACGTATTTTTTATTCCTTCAGCAACGGCCGACCGGCGGCGCGCAGTCTCACAGAGCGCCATGGTTTCACCCGAGCTAGTCATGTTCTGTTTACCCATGGGATGTCGTCCGTGACCGGGGTGCATGTCAACATCACCGCATGTACCATTTCTCGACTCCGCTGTTTACCAGGCCCGCCGCGCGTTTGGCGGCGGTTTCGGTCAGGTCGATCAATCCTGAGATGTCCCCCAGCAACCCCTCATGGTACCCGGCAATCGCACTTCGGTTCATTTGGCTTGTTGCGGCTGCGCCGTACCGTGATGCGGTCAGGTGAGTCTGGCCTTCCTTGACCATTTCCGAAAGTGCGGCCCGATAGCGCTGAAGAATCGCTCGGCGTCCCTGGAGAATCTCGGTTTCGCGCCCCATCAGTAGTGGCCATAACTTTGCGCCGTAGGCTTTCCACTGTTTGTCACAAACGCTATCGCATCCGGAAGAATCATAGTCTATTTTCGGTTTCTCCACGACGATCGGCTTTTGTTCGGCGCGCGTTCGGCCACCTGCAGGAATTTCCTTCCCAATGTCGTATGGGGACCGGTCAGCCAGGCGGTTTGTTTCTGCGCAAAGAGCGTGGCTGTTGTGGCGGCTGCCTGCACAGTCGGGGATTCTTGCGCCATGTGTTTCATGTCCTGCTGCTGGGCTTTGATTTGGGGCTGCATCATTTTCTGGGTGGAGGCCATCTGTTCCTGAGGACCCATCGTCCGCAGTTTCTTTTGTATCTCCGCAGCGTACGTCGGATCGCGCTGCATCCGAGCGACATCGATGCCTACGTCCTGCATACCCTGCATCGAGGGAGCGGTAGAGATGGTCTCTCCCGCCGACCGTGCGATCGCGTGGGTGTTGTCCTTGTTGGCCGCGATGTCGGCCTTGAGAGCGAGGAGCCCTTGGTGAACAAGGCGACCTTCCTTATTAAACCATTGCGCAGCCTCCGGCGCCGACGCCGGCAGAGCGGGGGTCAACTCGTCTGAAGCACGCCATGCCAAGGGACCTTCTGCTTCATGATCGCATTCACGATCGTCATCCTCTTCCGCAGGCAGGCGGTCAGCGCGACCTTCACTGTCTTGCCGGCTGCCCGCCGCCGCTGATAGAAAGGGCGGATCGCGGGATTCCAACGAACGGCTGT
>DAISKX010000393.1:0-4448 GCA_036820725.1 Nitrospiraceae bacterium | reverse complement strand
CAGAAGCTGGTCGTCATGAGCGGAAAGGGCGGCGTCGGGAAAAGCATGACGACCGTCAATCTCGCGTTGGCATTCGCGCGGCGGGGCGCCCGGGTCGGGGTGCTTGACGTGGACTTGAACGGGCCTTGTGTGCCTCGAATGCTGGGAATGCACGGTCGATCGCTTACCATGACCCCGGAGGGAGCTGTGCCGCCGGTTGGTCCACTCGGTGTCAAGGTCGCATCCATGGATTTTTTCCTGGACTCCGCTTCACCTGTGCGGTGGAAGGGGCCCATGGACTTAAGCCCGGTCTGGCTGGGCCTCATGGAAATGAACGTGATTCGCGAGTTTCTCGCCGACGTGGTGTGGGGAGAACTCGATTATCTCCTTGCAGACCTTCCGCCAGGCGCAGCGGCAGATAAGCCACCGGTCATTGCTGGCTTTATCCCTGATTTGGCCGGGGCGATCATCGTAACGACTCCTTCCGAAGTCGCCTCGGATGTCGTGCAGAAGTCAGTGACGTACGCCCGAGATATGGGTATCCGCGTCCTGGGGATTGTGGAAAACATGAGCCAGTACCGGTGTCCGACGTGTGGAGCAGAGCATGAGTTGTTCGACGGCAATACCGATGCCATGTGCGAGGTACTCGATCTGCCGCTGCTGGGGCGGATTCCTTTTGATCGCACGCTTGCCCGCACGTTCGACAAGGGGGAGCCCCTGCTCGACGCAGGATATCCTACGATTCAAAAGTACCAGGAGATTGTCGGCCGGATACAATCCTTGTTGAACTATAAGAAGGTGTTGGCCGAGAAACTGTAGGCACCGGTCCTAAAGGGGGACGTTATGAAATTTGTGTGTCTGAACTGTGAAACCTACATGAACTTCGAAAAGGTTGAAAAGCCGGGTGAAGGTTCTCTTGGTGTATTCTTTGGATGCCCCTCCTGCCAGGCAAAATTCTCCATGGTGACCAATCCCGGTGAAACCCAGATGGTCGCGTCCCTTGGCGTCAAACTGGGAGGGCGTGCTGTGGCTGCGGAGCCATTCGAGATGACGCGAGGGACCCTCAAAGACGAAGCCATGGCAGGGCGTGGTGAAATGGCCGCGTATTTGAACGAGAAGATTCAAGGAGGACAGCCGGCTGCCGCGGCCGCTCATTCTGCTCCGACCACCCCTCATTCCGGTCAAGACACGGCAAAAGAAGGCGAAAAGACCAGCGGCTGCCCGTTCTCCGCCATGGTGGCCGAGATGGGGTTGACGACATCGGGGAAGCCTCAGAACGGTGGAGGGCAGCCGGAGTTTACCTGGACACCTGACGCCCAGGAGAAGCTCGACCGGTTGCCATCATTTGTGAAGCCGATGGTGCAGGGTAGCGTTGAAGCCTTTGCGCGGAAACAGGGGTACAAAAATATCACGCTCCAAGTCATGGATGATTCGAAAAATGACTCACCCAACGGAGTGGCGTGGACTCAGGATGCCGAGCACCGACTGGACAATATTCCTGATTTTATCCGACCGATGGCTCGCCGTGAAATTGAGCGCCTCGCTAAGGAGCGCGGCGTCTCGACGATCACAGCTGAGGTCATGGATGAGGCAAAGGACAAGTTCATGAAGTTCATGTGAAGACTGAAAGCATGGACGAGACGGGTGCGAGGCCCATCCGGCGCGCCGGATGGGCCTTTCGATTATGGCGCTTCGATTGCCTTCCTCTCCCCCACACATGGCAACGAGAAACATGGTGTGTGTGCCTGGTGTTGTGGCTTGTATTGCTTTCGGCTGCGGGCACAATATGCGGACCGCTTCAGGTGGCCACAGCATCCGCGTACGATGCGAGCGCACACGATGATCATTCGCATGGAGGTTCGGCGTCGATCTGGGAGGGTTCTCCGCAGGGGGTAGCGTATTCCGAGTTCAATCATCATCTGGCCGGGGCATTTCTCCTGCTTATCGGTCTGAGTGAGTTCAGGCAAATATGGGGCCTGCCGTTTCTCCTCTGGACCCGCTTGTTTCTTCCAGTGGGCCTGCTGGGAGCCGGCGTATTTTTGCTCATCTGGAGTGATCACAATGCCTGGCCGATCGGATCGTTGACCTTCACGCAAACTTTCTTCGGGCATGATCCGGAGATCTTGCAGCACAAGGCATTCGGGGTGTTGTCATTGGGAGTTGGCACCACGGAATTGCTCCGGAGGCTTGGCCGTATCGAAGGTCGCAGGTGGGCCGTGCCGCTACCGCTTTTCGCGGGATTGGGAGGACTTATGCTCTTCGGTCACATGCATGGAGCACATCCCTCCGCCGATAAGATTCAGACTCATCATACGGTCATGGGTCTTCTGGCGATGACGGCCGGTTCGTCGAAGCTTGTCTCCGGTTGGCTCAGGGGAAGCCGGCCAACGAATCTACCACAGAATGAAGCGACGACGACTGTTCCTCGTTGGGATGTGGCATGGTCGGTTCTTATCCTCGCCATCGCGATCCAGCTTCTCATGTACTCCGAATGAGCGTTCGACCGGCTGCGTTGACACTCCTCTCTCGACTGTGTTAGCTGTACCCTTTCGGTACACTTGCAAGCAATGAATGGGCAATAGTTGTGCTATGCAGGCGTGTCCGAGGATTATTGTCGGGCTCGAAGGAGATGACATGGGTGGACACAGCCACTGGGCTACGATTAAGCGACACAAATCGGCCCAGGACGCGAAACGCGGTAAGGTTTTTACTCGCATCATCCGCGAATTAACTATCGCCGCCCGGCAAGGTGGTGATCCTGATGGGAACCCCCGTCTGCGCCTGGCTGTTTCTAAGGCCAAGGAAGCCAACATGCCGGGCGACACGATGAAGAAGGCCATTCAGCGTGGAACTGGGGAATTGCCCGGTGTGACCTATGAAGAGTTCTCACTCGAAGCCTATGGTCCGGGGGGGACGGCTCTTCTGCTTGAAATTACCTCAGACAATCGCAATCGGACGGTCGCTGAAATCCGGAATCTCCTGACGAAAAATGCCGGGAATATGGCGGAGGCAGGGGCGGTGGCGTGGCAGTTTCATAAAAAGGGCATTCTGGTCATCGAAAGGGGAAAAATCGAGGAGGACCAACTGTTGTCGCTTGCCCTGGAAGCCGGAGCCGATGATGTCAAGGTAACGGACAAGGCGTTTGAGGTTCTGACCAGTCCCCATGACTTTGAAGCCGTCAAGAAGGCGCTGAGCGATACCCATCTCGAATTCAGCCTCGCGGAGGTGAATTTTATTCCACAAAATACGATTCGTCTCGATGAAAAACCTGCCGAACAGATGCTCAAATTGGTGGAAGTGCTTGATGAGCACGACGATGTTCAGAAAGTACATGCCAATTTCGATATCTCGGACGAGGTTATGGAAAAGATGGCTGCGGCAGCCGGGTAAAACGGATCCTCCGGCATGGCGGATGCAGCACGACTTCAGCAATTGACTCGCCTGACATGATCGCCTTACTGACGGGCCGCGTGGCCTTCAAGGCGCCTACACAGCTGACGCTCGATGTCCACGGCGTCGGATACGAAGTCTTTATTCCCCTCAGTACCTATTACGCGCTCCCCGATCTTCAAGAGAACGTTGCCCTCAGTATCCACACGCATTTGAGGGAGGACGCCATACAGTTATTCGGCTTTTTAACGGCGGCCGAAAAGGAATCATTCCTTCTCCTCACAGCAGTATCAGGCATTGGTCCAAAGCTGGCATTGAGCGTCTTGTCCACCCTGCCGGTTCCGGACCTCATGTCGTCTATCCAGGCCGGGGACATCGAGAAACTGGCCACAGTCCCGGGGATCGGGAAAAAGTCCGCCGCCCGCATCGTGCTCGAGCTCAAAGAAAAGGCATCACGATTTCAGCCTCTTGCAGGATCGGGGATCATGGCAGCATTCTCTGCCACCGGGAATCCTACGTTGGAGGACGCTCTTTCAGCACTCGTCAATCTTGGATATCGTGCGCAAGATGTGAAAGAAATCCTCAAGCGTCTGTCGAATGACACGCGCCCTTCGTTGGCATTACAAGATGTGATTCGCGAGGCACTGAAGGAATTGGCACGGAGGTAAGGATAATGAGTACGACGGTCCTTATGGTACTGCAGGGGAGAAAAAGAATGACCGGATGGCGAAAACCTCTACGCGTCATCCTCGTCATCATATCAGTGACGTGTGGAATCGGCATTGACCATGGTAGAGGCGCTGAGCAAGCCGACGAAGTGAAAACGATACGAAAAACCTGCGGTAGCTGTCCTGACGGATATGCAACAACTGGGGTTGTGAATGCGCCGGAGGTATGCAAAGACGGTGATTCTACTTTGGTCCAATGTGTTCCTCTGGGGGCATCTATGCTGGCGGTTTGCGGTCCATGCCCGGATACCTATACCGAGATCGGGCGATCAAACGTTCCTGCCCGCTGCGGCGGAAAAGATAGCGGGCTTCTCTCCCAATGTCAGTTGCAGCAGGCAGGGAGCACAACCT
>DAISKX010000392.1:0-4458 GCA_036820725.1 Nitrospiraceae bacterium | reverse complement strand
TTATCGTATGTCGAGCGTTCTGAAGAAGCGCCGAAAAAAAATGCGCAAACACAAATATAAGAAGTTGCGCAGGCGCCAGAAGTTCTTGCGACGCAAGAGCTGACGTGACCACCATAACGGACGGAGGGATCCGTGCCAGAAGGAAAAAAAGTTCGCATTCGCGTTCGAACGGTGAACTGTACCTACGTGGGGGATTTTCTGATCCCACCGATGCGTAACCGGGTTTCCGACGCGATCAATGAAGAGCAACGCCTTTTTATCAGTCTGACCGATGTGCTCATCAACGAGAAAGATCGATCGGACTTCGTTGCAATCAATAAGAATCTGATCGAATCAATCGCCCAGCTCTAGCGTCCCCCGCCCGAGGGCTTCTCCATACTCGTTGTTTGCCCCACGCGTGTTTACGAGTCACGATTAAACGAGCCGTTCACTATTCCACGGTCTGCTCATGTCCTCATACCGGCGGTTCCTTCCCTTTCTTAGACCGTATCTTCCGCGCATGATTGCCGCGGGCCTGCTCGTGATGGTGGTGGCAGCGATTAATCTCGCGCTCCTCCGCCTGACCGGTTTGCTCTGGGATGTCATTACGGTCGAACACGATCAAAGCCGCATGACCGGAATGATCGGCATTTTTCTAGGATTGGTGATTGTGCAAGGCCTCTGTTCCGTCGGCCATAGCTATCTCACCGCGTGGATTTCTCAACACGTGGTGGCGGATTTTCGCTCCCACCTGTTCAGCCACCTGCAAACGTTGTCAATCAGCTTTTTCACGAAACGACGCACCGGGGAGCTGATGTCTCGTCTCATGAACGATGTCACCGTCATTCAACACGTGGTGACGGAAACGCCCGTCGACTCAGCCAAGCAGCTCGTGACCTTTATCGGTGGAGTCGCCTTCCTGTTCGTCATGAATTGGCAACTGTGCCTTCTGATTCTGCTCTTGCTGCCACTCTTGGTGCTGGTGGCGAAGCTGTTCGGCAGGCGGTTGAAGGCCCTCTCGACGTCGATCCAAGATCGTACAGCCTCGATCAGCACGCTCGTCGAGGAAGTCATCGCCGGCATTCGGATCGTGAAATCCTTCGTGCAGGTTCAGCGAGAGGAGCACCGCTTTAAGGCCCAGGTTCAAGCGGCTATGGACTTAGCCTTGCGCCGGGCAGCCGTTCTGGCGGTTTTTATCCCGGTCATCACCTTTTTTACCTTTGCCGCTGCTGCCGCGGTGCTCTGGTACGGGGGCCGGCAGGTAATCGAAGGAACTGTGACGCCCGGGGATCTCTTTGCCTTCGTCCTTTTCGCAGGCATTCTGATCGGCCCGTTCGGCTCGGCGGCGCGCGTCTTCGCACAGATCAAGGAAGCGCAAGGTGCCATGCAGCGGGTGTTCGAGATTCTGGACACCCGGCCTGAGGTCGCCGATGCTCCGATGGCGGCGGATCTCCCACCGGTCCAAGGACGGATTCAGGCGAACGGCGTCAGCTTCGCCTACGATGCGCGGCATCCGGTCCTCTCGGATATTTCGTTTGAGGCAGCGGCGGGAGAATTGATCGCGATCGTCGGACCGACCGGATCTGGAAAAACGACGATGATCAACCTGCTTCATCGGTTTTACGATACGATCGAAGGCGCAATCACCATCGACGGGTATGACCTCAGAAAGGTTCGTCTGGATAGTCTCTACCGCCAGATCGGCCTGGTCCCGCAGGAAACCATTTTGTTCGGCGGGACGATTATGGAGAACATTCGCTATGGACGGGAACCGGCAACGGAAGACGAGATCTTAGATGCCAGCAAGGCCGCTCATGCCCATGAATTCATCACCGAATTGCCCGATGGGTATCATACGGTGGTGGGAGAGAAGGGTATCAACCTCTCAGGAGGACAGCGCCAGCGTCTCGCCATCGCGCGGGCCATCCTCAAGAATCCGCGCGTGCTCCTCCTTGATGAGGCCACATCTTCACTCGATACGGAATCTGAACGGCTGGTACAGGAAGCGCTCGAGCGCCTCATGGCCGGTCGCACGACCTTCGTCGTGGCTCACCGGCTCACCACCATTCAGCGAGCCGATCGTATCCTGGTCCTCAATAAGGGTCGGCTCGTCGAGGAAGGGACCCATGCGTCCCTCATGGATAAAAAGGGGCTGTATCATTATTTGTATACGCTAAGATTGGCGGAGGTGCCTTCGTGAAGCTCTTCGTTCCAAATCAATCGACCGGGCACCGGCCTGTTCGACGGACATGTGGAAGCCCCGTCGGAAAAAAGAGAATTAGAACATTTCTCTCATCGCTTCTGAATTCCTCAGCCGAACTAAAAAATCACGAAACCGAGCCGACCCGCTCGAAAGCTGCTACAATTAAACTTATGCATCGATCACCGTCCGGTCCGCTTCCCGCTGATCTCCGTACGAGAATGCTGGATCTCCGTACAGGTCTGCTGGGCCTTCATAAAGCATTGATCATTGCCGAGCAACTGACCTATGAGCGGATCTATGGACGCGTGGAATCCACGGGCCAGCTCCTGCAACTCGTCATGAACGATCCCTGGTTCGCCTGGCTGCATCCATTCTCGAATCTGGTGGTCCGCATTGACGAGATGCTTGAGATGGAGAAAGAAGCCAGCATTGCAGAGGCTCATGCACTGCTGCAAGAAGCCCGCAGCCTCCTCCGTCCCTCGGAAGAAGGTGATGGATTCCGGCGCAGCTACTATGAAGCCCTCCAGCGCATGCCCGACGTGGTCCTGGCCCACGCGCAAGTGAAGAAACTCATGACGAACGTCCCGGTCGAGGCATAGCCCGACGCCGGATTCCAGACATATACTTCCAACAGAAGCCACTGACCTTTCTCGATCGTTTCACATAGCCCCTTGATTGCACATCCACCTCGCCTGTAAGCTCATAGCCCCTTGACCAAGGGCTTTGGCAGCCTAACAGCATCGTAAAGGGGATCGCCATGGCGGACCGGGGCGCATCATTGCGGAGGAAACGGGTATGAGCCAGAACCATTCACCGGGCGAAGCTGCCGTACAAGAACGATTCGGAACCGCAGGGCGCGCGTCGGCCTTCCGGAAAAACCAGATACTGACCTATCTGAATCCGCTGATGGAACAATTCATTCAGAGTCAGGAGATGATGTTCATCGCCACTGCGGATGCGAAAGGGAGGTGCGACTGTTCATTTCGAGGCGGCATGAGTGGATTCGTCCGTGTCCTGGACCCTCAACGATTCCTCTACCCGGAGTACCGAGGCAATGGCGTGATGGCGAGTCTCGGCAATATTCAGGAAAATCCCCATATCGGCATTATCTTCATCGACTTCTCGCACAGTACCATCGGCCTCCACATAAATGGGCGTGCACGGATTCTCACCAATGAAAAACTGGTAAGCAGTCCCGACGTGACGCCGGACCTCATTGCCGCCACGGAAGTGACAGGCGGGCGTCGTCCGGAATGCTGGATCCTCGTTGAGGTCGAAGAGGCGTATATCCATTGCTCGAAGCATGTACCCCTTTTCCAAAAACTGGATAAAGACATAGAATGGGGAACCGACGACGAAACCCTGAAAGGCGGAGACTTCTTTCGCGCGAAGGTCTCCCCCCGCCCTCTCGTAAAGTCTGTCCCAGAGCCCTTCGACGAGAGGTGAGTGTCTGCTACTCATCCGTTGTGACACGACACATCCTCATCACAACGCAACGCCAGTCTCCCATCAGCACTGATCTCCATCAGATCTCGCCGACGCCTTCCGAATGAAGAAAGTATCTTGCAACTTTTCTCAATGATGGTAGTTTCTAACGTGCGAAGGATATGAGTCAGCGCCACGTCCTGACCGCCCTCTCTCGCGCTCAACCACCATACTGTGCATTCACCGGTAAGAAGCGGCATCGTGCGGCAACTCCTACTTTGGTCCTGTTGTGTGTGTCTGGTGATTCTCCTCATGAGCACCTGTTCCTATGCCGATGACGTCCAGCTCAGCAATGGCGACCGGTTGACCGGCGAGGTCGTGAAAATGGAGGATGGAGTCCTCACGTTCAAAACGGATTATGGAGGAGAAATAAAAATCAGCTGGGACAAAGTCACCGCGTTGACTTCGACCAAACCGATGCAGGTCAAGGTGCCCGCAGAGGTGAACGAATGGGTCAGAGAACTTCTCCTGGGAGAATATGAATTGATCGAGGCTACCAAGTTGGGCCCCGAGGGGACGGTCCCCTTGACCGACGTCAAAGCGATCAACCTGGGGCATCTCAGATATCAGGGTACATTCACCCTCGGCGGCAACAGTACATCGGGGAACACCAGCACCAAAGCGGTCAATGCTGCAGGACGGCTCACGATCCGTTCGGACCGGCAGCGGCTCTACCTGGAAGCCAAATATAATTATGGTGAAGCACAAGGCGCACTGACGGCACGGAATTCCATGGCTCAGGCAAAATACGACTACTTCGTCAGCAAGAAGGTCTTTCTCGACGCATTCGG
>DAISKX010000391.1:0-4474 GCA_036820725.1 Nitrospiraceae bacterium | reverse complement strand
ATCATTATGGATCTGCTGGCAGCAGAAATGATGGCGACGACAGGCCGCGATCCGGCGGAACTGTATCGAGATTTGACGAAGGAGTTGGGTGAACCGGTATACGAGCGCATTGATGCGCCAGCCAGTCGGGCTCAAAAGGCGATCTTGCAAAAGTTGTCGCCTCACCAGGTATCCAGCAGCACACTGGCCGGTGAACCGATCACGGCGATGCTCACCGAAGCGCCGGGGAATCATGCGGCGATCGGCGGTCTCAAAGTCGTGACGGTCAACGGATGGTTTGCTGCCCGACCGAGCGGCACGGAAGATGTGTATAAACTGTACGCGGAGAGCTTCAAAGGCCGGGAACATCTGCAGCAGATTCAGGATGATGCGCAAGCGTTGATTGGAACAGTCTTCTCTTCCGCCCCATCTTAAGGGTACTGCGTCCCTGGGCAGGGGCACCGAGGATAGCGTATGCCGGGACACGTGAGAAAGGTTTCTAGCCTGTGTGTACTTGTCGCCGTGGCAAACTGTGCCGGACCTTCGACGGAACGATCGCGAATCAATACTGTTCCGATGCGGGATTGTTGCCGTGCGGCGTCAAGCGATGCTCGCCATGACGCCATCGTTCGCACCGCGGCGGAACTCGTGGGAGCGCGAACCATTGAGAGTGGCGGCCGGCGCATCGCCTATGACTGTGCCGGCGTGACCCGTGCTGTGTACCTCGCGCATGGGATCGACCTGTACGACGGGGGCCATCAGAAGACGCAGGCCAATGGCGTCCGGCTTATCTTTGACCATGTGCGCGCACACGGAAGGATCCATAAGGGCCCGGTGGTACATGCCGGTGACCTGATATTTTTTGACAATACCTGGGATGCGAATGGAGACGGCGTTGATAATGATCCACTCACGCATGTCGGCGTGGTGGAGAAGGTGGAATCGGACGGGACCATCGTCTTCATCAGTCGCGTCAGCGAGGCCATCGCACGCTACCGGATGAACCTCGCACATCCGCAGACACATCGTCAGGCAGACGGACGGATTCTAAACGACTATATGCGTCGCAAACGGTGGTTGGATCAGAAAGGCACGCGATATCTGACGGGTGAACTATTCGCCGCATTTGGAACAAGACTTTCCTCGTGATTGCGGTGGGTGAACGGCAGGTCCAGGATGACCGACGTACCGCGTAAGCTACGCAAATGCCCGCTTTGCCGGAAACCATCAGAGTGGGAGAATAATCCCTACCGTCCTTTTTGTTCGGAACGATGCCAATTGATTGATCTTGGATCATGGGCGGCCGGCTGGTATCGTGTTCCCGGTCCACGTCTCACTATTGACCCCGACAAGCCAGACCCTTCTCACTCCGAATAGAGAACCCTAACCCCTCCTGCGTCCCGACTCTTCCCTTTTCTTGACATGTCGGCAATTCAGCCTAAGCTCTATCCCTAGGCCCTGATGGTCCGGTGTCTTTCATTGACGATCACAATCCAGGAGGAGCCATGGCGGAAACGGCGGCCTATTGCAACGATTGCTATAATGCGGTGGCGAGAACCAAAGACGCTCAAGTCAAGGCGGCTGAAAGCACGGGGAATGTCCCTATGACAAAACAGGCGCCTTGCACCAACTGCGGTAAGAGCACGATCGTCGTGTACTATCAGGTGTGAGGCGACACTTGCAGCGCACTGGATCGATGTGAAGGAGCGTTCGTTGAACCGACCACTACCTGAAGCAATCCAGCGGGAATATAGTATTTGGAAGACCCCACCAATGACGATGATGCTGTTGTACACACGTCTATAGTCGTGACGCAGGTCTCTCCCAGAGATATGGCCAAGGATGGAAAGGAGGCTGGCTATGCAGGAGAGCACGAACGAACATGCCGGATGGGCGTTTATTCGCAGCGGCAGTTCGCCTTGTACTCCATGCACATGGGGCCGATATTGCGGACACAATCACAGCTGCACTTCGGTGTCTTGTCTGCTGGACAGGTCATCTTACAGGTCTCCTTGATGCCCATTCCGCACGACACGATTTCGCAGGAGTTGGCGCTTTCCGCAACCAGGGGAGGTTCTGTCGTGGCCACCGGGGTGGTACTGCTGGCGCCTATGAAATCTTGCGGTTTTTGGGTTTCCGGCTCTTCGGCCGCAGACGTGACGGGACCACTCAAAATGCCAGAACACCAAATGGTCATGCACAGTATTGCGAGCACAAACATCCGGAGGTAGGTCATGGCGGCCTCTTTTGAGAAGTGGCTGTAGAATAGGCGCACGCAGCATTGAAATCAACCAGGTTATTTGGTACCTGTTTGATAAAGATCAACAAGACAAAAATGGAAATATCATGCGGCGGCGAGGACATACCCATCGACCAGGAGTCTGGACCATTGCCACCGTCGCTTTCGTCGGTAACCTTGTGTGGATCGGGTGCCTATCGGCAGCAGATATGATCTTCCGCGGATCGGATGGCAGCCACGGTTCCATCACACATCTTGGTAACGATCAGGCGATCTATCGGGATGCGCATGGGACCACGGGGCCAATCCGGCATCTGGGAGGACAAGGAAGTCCGGTGATCATCACTCCGCAGGGTGAAGTCCTGAGCGGGACGGTCACTCCATTCGGCTCTCCCATGCCGCCGAACCACGTCACCCGGGCACCGGTTCTCCCGCTCAATCCTCGCCTGGGCCCAACCCATGCTCCACCAGCCCCGCCGACCGTTCCCTTCACGTCATCGACCCCCGCACCATTCGGAGGACGCCGTTAACGTCAGGACGGGAATCAGCAAAGTCCGACAACCCGCCCCTCGTCCGGCCACACTATCGACCAGCCAGCCAGTGAATAATCGCTCGGCAGAACGCCCCCCAGATCGTCCGGACCCCGAGAGCTGATCACATTGCCATCGCGGACCACCTCGCGATCGACACACTCGGCTCCGGCATTGATGAGGTCGTCTTTGATGGAAGAAAAACAGGTGAGCGAGATCTCTTCGCGTCTGCACAACAGTTGCTCGCCACCACCCTTTCGTCCACGCGAGTCCTCACCGTACCGGGGGACCATCGGTGGCAGACCTGGCAGCAATTGTGGAGCCGATTTCTCTGTAGGCCGGAATTGCTCGATGACAGGCACCCTGAATAATCACCGCGAGCCCCAAAAGCGCCGCATGGTCCGCCAAGACTATGACAGAATCCTTGTGGTTGAAGACACTCGCAATTACATTTACTCGCTGCGAAGATCGTGCACCTGGTTGATCAGGCGCTGCAGCTTGTCGAGCGCATAACGCCGCTGCGACGACGTGAGCATCCGGTTGATTCGAGGGACAAGCGTCTTGACCCCGGCCCGCCATTCTTCCACTGCCTGACGATACCGGGAAGGGGCGGTCCGCTCCTGATGCACGAGCGCATCACGCAGCTCGCGGGTGGCGACCTCCGATGTTCTCGGCCGCTGTAATAGATCCAGCAACTGCTGTTGCCGTTGCCGGCGATACTCAAAAAATGCCGGCTGCGTGTCCGGGAGAGCCTGGCTCCATTGAACGACCAGCGCGCGCTGCTCTTTCGTGAGTGATCCGGTCCAGTCCTTCACCACGTCGATGGTATTGTCTGCTCGCTTCTTCAGACGTTCCTGCGGCGGATCGGACGCGAGCTTCGCAGCTCTCGCATTGTCCTTTTGCATGGCCCGCTCCAATGTCCTGGTCTGGTCTCGCTCCACGGAGGCGAGAAAGACGCCACCGTCGACCACAAGCCGTTCGAACAAATCATCGCGTAATCGATCGAAGGAAGCATAAAACCAGTCCACGTCGTCCCCGGTGAGGCCGCGTTCGACACGCCCGCGGATATCGATCAGAAACGCCTCATATTTCGGAAGCGCTTCCCGACGATGCCGGGACAGAATAACGTGAATCCGATCGGTGAGGTCCTTCCGTTGTTCCGCGCTGAGGTCGAAGTACTGATCGAGCTTGTGCAGCATCAACCAGTCCGCATGACGATAGGCAAAAGAGAGGGCGCAACCGCCGATGCAGAGACATGTGATGATGAGTAAAGGAAGACACGTCGCTCTCCAAATCCAGGCAGGGCAGCCGCGCGCCGAGGGCAAAGAAAGAAAAAGACGATCAGCTCTCATGCAGGCATTACCAGGTAAGGGGGTGCCTGCTGGAATCCAACAGGCACCCTTGGGTCTCTCGGAACGATGCCTTCGCGCTGTTCTCCCCTATGCCGTTCGCTATTTTGAGCGCGGGGCTCCGGGCGGAATCGATGGTGCCGCTCCCGGCGGAGGCACAGGACCATCCTTCGGAGGAGCCTCTTCGGACTGAGGCCGTGCCTTTTCCGGATCAACCACCATATCGGGATCGACATTCGGAGGCGGTATGGCCGATTTTGGGCTTGGTACGGTTTCAGGAGCCTTTTGGATCCCTGGATCGATGCTGCTCGGGGGCGGTATCGGAGCCGGGGTCGTCGGTGGCATCGGTTCACCGGGGCGATTCGGCATGGGTGGCG
>DAISKX010000390.1:0-4479 GCA_036820725.1 Nitrospiraceae bacterium | reverse complement strand
GTCGGGACGTCGTGTACTTCCTTCTTAAATCCCTTGAGTGCCTTACCGACCCCTTCACCGATCTGTGGAAGCTTTCCTGCACCGAAAATGATCAGGACGATCACCAATATAATAATCAGTTCTGAAAATCCCATCGTGCCGAACATGGGCTATCCTCTTTTCAGATGTATCGTCTGGCAGGATGCTGAAAAAGCCCACCATCGTCGTTCTCGCATCGTTCAGACCCTCAACGTACCCCGAAGGGTACGCTTCGGCCCTTCACTCGCTGTGGCCTGGCTGGATGGCCTTTTTGAGCATCCTGCAGAGTTGTTCTCAGCTTGTGTCACATATTGGACCATCGAAGCTCTCGCCTGCCGCAATGGTTTTCTGCCCCACCTGCTACGTCGCTTGATAATATGACAATCTTCACGATATATGCCGCAATCGATGGCTGTCAAGAATTCCCTCTGCGATCCGTCGTCCACGGAAACAGTTTACGCAGCCGGCACATGGATCGGCACGACTTCGCTCTGTAGGGGCTGTCCGAACACGAGGGCATCGGAGCAAGAGAGATACACATCGAGTTCACTGCGAATACCGAATTCACCGGGCAAATACACGCCCGGTTCGATGGAGAAACAGGTGCAGGGCATGAGACGACGCCCATCCTGCGTTTCAAGGTTATCGATGTTCGCGCCATTTCCATGAACTTCGACCCCGATCGAATGTCCGGTTCGATGAACGAATCGGTCGCCGTACCCGGCTCGAACAATCACATCGCGACATGCATCATCGACCTCCCAGCCACAGGGAAAGGTTCCCGCACGAACTCGTTGGGTGACGAACTCAAGCGCCGCATTGCGTGCATCCTTGACGACATGAAACACCTGTTGAATATGCGACGGGACGACATCCCCCACATACCCGGTCCATGTAATGTCGGCATAGACTGCATCCGATTGAGATTGTTTCGCCCATAAATCGATGAGGACCAGATCGCCCGGCCTGATGCGTGCGCTGCCCATGGTGGAGGGACCATAATGAGGATCGGCGCTGTGTTCATTTACGGCGACGATCGGATAGCTGGACGTCACCAGTTCGTATCGATCGAATCGAGAGACAATAAAGTGCTGCAGATCATATTCGGTCAAGACCTGGCCGCGGGCAAGCGAAACTCCGACGTGCTGGAACGCTTCGTCGACGATTCGACGTATCCCCTCGGCCGCGATGCGATGGGATTCCAGTTGCCGGGCATTCCACACGGCCTCGAACCGCTGAACGAGATCCGCAGAAGTGACAATGTCGATGCCGAAACCCTTGAGGAGCTCAATGGTACCGGCATCCACGCGCGAGACATAGGGTATGGCGTTCAATGGAGAGTACTGCATGGCGATTCGACGCGTGCCACCCACAATCTTCTCAAGCGCCGCGTGCTGGTCTCGCCAGGATACATAGGATCGCTGCTCGCCGGGCAAGACATGTAGGACGTGCGGTTCGATACGATGAAGAAGCTTAATAGGAGCGCCCTCTGCAGGAACCCAGTAATACCAACGCCTCGTGACATGCGTTTCGGGATCGAGCAAGAGCACCCGATACGCCAGGGGATCACTTTTTCGAAAGTCATAAAACAACCACCCGTCAAGCCCCGGTTCGTCCTGTATCGCACACTGGATTGCTTCGATTCGCTCCCGTTGAGACTCCGGTGTCGTCATAGAAAGGCATCATATCGTCGGACCCGGCAGTGGTCAATTGCCCTGTTCGAGCGAGGATGGCAATGTTAGAATGCGGGGAGATGCTATCGTCTCCGGCGCCCGATTCTCCACACTATCGGATCACATTGTTCTTCGGCCCTGAAGCCGTCGATCAGACCGGCCGGCAGTGGAGATGTGTCTTTAACGTCAAAAAACGCAGTTGGAAGGGCGGAATCCAGGTCACGGTCGATTTGACGTCTGATCAGGTGGCACGGGGACGAGCGGCTTGCGATCTTATGACATGGGTCGAGAGGGTTGTGTCTGCCGTCTCTATCGAAGAACGGGCCGGATTGTCGCAGAGAATCGACGAACTGTTTATCCAGGCCCTCTGTGCCTGGAAATTGGATCTGGTCGCGCAGCACGGTCTATCGCAGGAGAATCAAACGATCCCCGCCGATGCATGTTCCAGTCAATTCGAGAGCGCTGCAGATTCCATCCGCCCAAGAATCATCTCTTATCTATGCAGCGAACTGGATCTGGACGAATCGGTCGACTTTGGCCGGTGACCTCATAAAAGGTGGAATCGGAGGGGTTTTTATTCAGGACGGGATTTGTTATAACCGCCAAGGATGCTGGAGGCGGTCACACATGCTCCTGGCAACCTGTCGTGAAACAAGCGGACTGAGATAAGGAGGGGTTTATCGTGATCGGCATGACAACCACGCCTCGGTACCAATACCGCACCGGATTTTTCAAGACTTTACTCATACTGGTCTTAATGGCCTTTGGTTCGACCACCTTCGTCTCTCCGCTGCTGGCTCAGGACACTGCGCCATCTTCCACACCTACGGCTGATGCCTCCACT
The DNA here is from genome assembly GCA_036820725.1 of Nitrospiraceae bacterium. Taxonomy (GTDB): domain Bacteria; phylum Nitrospirota; class Nitrospiria; order Nitrospirales; family Nitrospiraceae; genus DASSBQ01. The sequence goes on along the minus strand of DAISKX010000390.1, from coordinate 1,944 downwards.
GGAACACCATCCGGAGTGGGGATGCAAGCAGCCTCCGCCGTGGCCACCATTTTATACTTTCCGTTCAAAGCGGCCTTTGCAATCGGAGGGGGGATTGTGGGAGGACTGGCCTATGCCTTTTCCGGTGGAAGTGAACAGACGGCAAAGAACATCTGGGTGCCGAGTTTGTACGGCACCTACATCATTACCCCTGAGCACTTGAAGGGGGACAAACCCGTTCGGTTTCTGGGGGTACCATCAGAACCAATGCGCGATTCGCTCGATTCATCTTCCACGGAGCCTGCACCGGTACCACTGGAACCGATCCGATAATATGCGGCCCATCATAGGGGTCACCCCGGATTTCAACGCCGGCGACCGCGAAGACATGGGCGGTAAGGAGCCGACGTATTTCCTGCGCGCGCGATACATCCGAGCGATCGAAGAACTGGGCGGCGTTCCCCTTATTCTTCCGCTTGTAGCCGACCAGAGCGCCAGGCGGCGCCTGTTGGCCGATCTCGACGGACTCCTTCTCACCGGCAGTGGACCCGATCTTGCCCCGGCTCTTTATGGAGAACGCCAACGATATCCCTTCCGGGTCATGTCGCATCGACGGTCGGACTTTGAACTGGATATTCTCAAAGTCGCGATGCGGTCCGGGCTACCAACTTTGGGAATATGCGGGGGGATGCAGGCCATGAATGTGGCGTTCGGAGGTACCCTCTTTCAAGACATCGGGGCCCAAACGCAAGACCCCCTTCCTCACCGGCAGGTCCCTCCCGCCACCCGGCTGTCTCATACCGTCTCGATTACACCGGCCAGCGTGCTCCGCCGCGTTATCAGGCTAACCCACATCGAGGTCAACAGCTCGCATCACCAGTCAGTCAAGACCGTTGCGCCGACACTTGTGGCCAGTGCGGCTGCCCCGGATGGAATCATTGAGGCGATCGAGTCTCCACGCCATCGATTCTTTCTCGGCATACAGTGGCATCCGGAGTTTCTCTTCGATCGGTATCCCATCCACCGACGATTGTTTCAAGCCTTGATCAAGGCAGCAGGCCATCGCCCGCGCTCTCACGCATGACCTGCTATACTTGCCTTCAGCACCCCGTATTCACTCATCCCGACCCCACACATGATGCCAAAGCGATGACCCAGGCGAAAGGAATATGAGTGGTTCGTTCTCTTTTCCGCACGAAATCCATTGAACGCATTTTGGCTGATTCTGAGGCTCCTGAACACCGGTTGAAGAGAACGCTGACCGCGTGGGACCTAACCGGTCTCGGTATTGGGGCGATCATCGGAACCGGTATTTTCGTCTTGATCGGAACCGCTATCGTGGGGGATGCACATCGGCCCGGCGCCGGACCAGGGATCACACTCTCGTTCGTCCTGTCCGGTTTGACCTGCGCCCTGGCCGCATTGTGCTACGCGGAGTTCGCCGCCATGATTCCGGTGGCGGGAAGTGCCTATACCTATTCCTATGCCACGCTGGGGGAATTCCTCGCGTGGCTCACAGGATGGAACCTCATCCTGGAATATGGAGTGGCCTGTGTGGCCGTTGCGATCGGCTGGTCAGGATATCTCAACAACATCCTCAAATTGTGCGGCATCGAACTCCCCTATTGGGCTTCCCATGCACCGGGTGCGGATGGGGGAATCGCGAATCTGCCTGCCGCGATCATCGTTCTCCTCGTCACCATTATTCTCGTGATCGGCGTCAAGGAAAGCGCCCGCGCGACCTGTGCGATCGTCCTGGTCAAGCTGGGTGTGATTCTGTTCTTTCTCGCTGTCGGCATGGGATCGGTGGATACGGCCAACTGGACGCCCTTCATGCCCTATGGCTTTGACGGGGTCGGTGCGGCGGCTGCGATCGTGTTCTTCGCGTACGTCGGCTTTGATGCCGTCTCCACCACCGCTGAGGAAGCTCGGAACCCACAGAGGGATCTGCCAATCGGAATCATT
>DAISKX010000389.1:0-4480 GCA_036820725.1 Nitrospiraceae bacterium | reverse complement strand
ATTTCGGGGTCCATCACCAAGGCCCGCGCGAGCCCGGCTCGCTTTTTCATGCCGCCGCTTAACTCGGCGGGAAACTTGTGCCCCATCCCAACCAACCCGACCTGTTCCAGTTTTTCCTCTACGCGTCTGGTGACCTGCGGGCCTTTCAAGTTCAGCTTCTCTCGCAGCGGAAACGCCACATTTTCGGCAACCGTGAACGAATCGAACAGCGCCGCGCTCTGAAACAGCATGGCGAATCGCTTCCGTACCTCGTTGAGAGCCCGTCCTTTCAAGTGCGCGATTTCAGTGCCGTCAATCCACACTTCCCCCCGATCGGGCTGCATCAATCCGATCATGTGCTTGAGCAGGACGCTTTTCCCACTTCCGCTCTGCCCGATAATCGTGGTCAGCTTCCCTGCCGGAATGGTGAGATCCAGGCCCCTCAAGACCTGTTGGCCGCCGAGTGTTTTCTGGAGACCCACGAGTTTGATCATGTCATGTCGTCAGGCGTAAGACGTCAGGGGTATGAGCAGCCCTTCCGGACATGATCACCCCATGTTTCACGCCTCACCTCACCCCCTCACGCCCTAGAGAAGAACAGATGTCAGGAAATAGTCCCAGACGAGAATCATAACCGACGAAAGCACGACCGCTTCGGTGGTCGCCATCCCCAACCCTTCCGCGCTATGTTTGGTATAGAAACCCTTATAACAACAGATCCAACTGATGATGAGCCCAAAGCTGATGGATTTCCAAATTCCCCCGTAGACGTCCTTCCACTCCACGGCCGACTCAATCGAACTCCAATAGGCCCCCTCGTTGCCCCCGAGCAGATTCACGCCCACCAGATACCCGCCATAGATCCCCACGACATCGAAGAGCGCCACCAGCAGGGGCACGCCGATCAAGCTGGCCACCAGTTTTGGCGCGATCAAATATTGCAACGGATTGATGGCCATCGTCTCGAGCGCATCGATCTGTTCGGTGATGCGCATGATCCCGATTTCGGCCGTCATCGCCGAACCCGCTCGTGCCGTCACCATCAGGGCAGCCAGCACGGGGCCGAGTTCGCGAATGATACTCAAAGCGACAGCAGATCCCAGCACGGCTTCCGAGCCGAATTTCCTCAACGTATAGTAGCCCTGTAGGCTCAGCACCATCCCGGTGAAGACGGCCGTCAGCACCACGACGAAGCTGGACTTGTAGCCGATGAAGTGTAGCTGCCGGATGATCTGGTACAGACGGAGAGGAGGGCGCGTCAGCCAGGCGAATGAAGACAGCATGAAAATCAACATGCGTCCCATATCTTCGATTATCGCTAACGTAACCCGTCCAATTCTTGCGATCACATGCACAGCAGTCCCTCCAACCTCACATGAACGTCGCCAAGGTCTCCACGCTCAAGAATTTCTCATAGAATTGCGTCAGGTGCATCCCCGCCATATGGCTCTGTCTCCGAAGCCGGGATAGTCGGATGACACTGGAAGGGTCGCGCAGACACGAGGCAACACCGGATATCCACCCAGTGGGCCTGAGAAAGAGGTTGAAGTCAAGCGGGAGATCCTCGTCCCTGACGTCCGACACCGTTCGGATGATCGTAAACGAGATCCCCGCTTCTTGTGCGGCTGCTGCCAGTGCGGCACTTTCCATATCGAGGCCCAGTCCCTGTGTCACGCGAGCGATGCGGCGCTTCTCCTCTCCACGGCACACTACGGCTGCCGTGGACACAAATCGTCCCGCCGCAGCCGCAAGCTTCACGGCATTAGCTGCTTTCATCGCGTGCGTCGCCAGACTGCCGGAACAGGGCAGCAGGCGCGTATGTTCTCCCGCCGGATGTTCGATGACTTCCGTTCCTACCAGCACGTCCCCGATGCCGGCTGCATTCAGTGCACACGCGAATCCGCTGGAGACCATGCAGGACAAGGATTCAACTTGGAGCAGGCCCCGGCTGATCGCAGCCGCTTTTCGCGGGCCGACCCCCGTCTGAATCAACCAACACGATCTGCCCCCGATGGTCCCGACCCAACAACGGATTCCATTGACGGATTGCGCTGTGAAGAAGAGACCGGCTCGCCGGATGGCATTGAGTTCCCACCGGGTGGCCACAAAAATCCCGATCGGTTTCACGGAGTCTCCGGGCAGGGGAATGAAGAACCGGGCTCGCACAAGATGGGAGGTCGGTCACCGCGGCGACCGGTACCATCCTGACTCATGTACCTGCTGCCGCAACTCGTCCGCTCTCGTTTTTCCACGAGTTCTGAGGTTGCGGTACATCGCGAGGGCCCACAGCGGGAAGTACTGGCAATACCAATGGTATCGAAGATAAAAGACGCGAGGAAAACCCGTGCCCGTATGACGGACTTCTTCCCAGGACCCATCCTTAGTCTGGTGGCGCAGGAGATAATGAATGCCTCGTGCGAGACTGAAGGAGTCCGATACGCCTGCGGACATTAATGCCAGGAGAGCCCAGGCGGTCTGCGATGGGGAGCTCTCTCCCTTCCCGCTTTGCGCCAGATCTGCGTACGACAAGCAGGACTCTCCCCATCCTCCGTCCGGATTTTGTTTGGATTCGAGCCAGTGCACCGCCCGGCGAATGTACGGGGCTGAGAGATCTTCGCCGATGGCCCGCAGTCCGGCCAGCACCGACCATGTCCCGTAGATGTAGTTCACTCCCCAGCGACCGTACCAGCTTCCATCTTCTTCCTGATCGTACTTCACAAAGGCCAACGCGCGAGCCACCGCCGGATGAGTCTTGTCGTAGCCCAGACTCGCCAGCATTTCCAGACAGCGGCCTGCAAGGTCTGCGGTGCTCGGATCCAATAGCGCCCGATGGTCGGCAAAGGGAATGTAGTTGAACACGATCCGATTATTATCCTTGTCATAGGCGCCCCAGCCTCCATCGGAGCCTTGCATCGCCATCACCCATCGGTATCCCCGATGAATCGCGGTTTGGAGCGAGGCCTGATCGGCCATTCTTACTTTCGCCAAGGCCATCAGCACGACAGCCGAGTCGTCGACGTCCGGATACATTTCATTCTCAAACTGAAAATACCACCCGCCCGGCTCCGCAAGCGGGGACGAGACGATCCAGTCTCCCACCTTCCTGGTTTGTTTGGAGAGCAGCCAAGCAGCGGCCTTTTGTATGGCGGGATGATCCTGCGGCATTCCGGCTTCCACCAAGGCATTCATGAGCAGGGACGTATCCCAAATCGGTGAGAAGCAGGGTTGCAAATGCATGGCCTCGGTCCGCTGTCCGCGTTCAAACGTCGTGGTGTGGACTTCCAGCGCTTCCACTTCCTGCATTGCCTTCACCACCATCGGATCATCGGCCTTATAGCCCAGGCAATGCATCGCCACGATCGAGTTGGCCATCGCCGGATAGATCGCGCCGAGTCCGCCGGAGCCCTGTACCCGCTGAAGCATCCACTGCGCCGCTGCTTGAATCGCCCGTTCCCGCACCCATGCCACGGGAGTCCGATCGTAAATCTTCAGCAACGCGTCCAAATTGATAAAGAAGTTTCGCGGGGTGCACCAGGTCTTGTCCTTCTGAAATGGCGCCACTGTCCGATAGTTGATCTCGGCTTTGGGCACGAGATACAACTCATCGATCCCTTGCTCGTCCGGAATCCGGCAGACGGGGCGATGTGAAAAGATGATTAACAGCGGAATGAGCACCGCGCGCGACCAGTAGGAGATTGCATAAATGCTGAAATAGAATCGTTTCGGCAGCAACATGATTTCAGGTGGCATGCTGGGAATGCCACGCCATTCATACTGTCCGAAGAGCGCCAAGGCGACCTTGGTGAATACATTGGCAGCTACCACGCCGCCCTTCGCCAGGATGCATTCCCGCGCCTTGACCATGAACGGTTCTTCAGCCGACACGCCGGCCAGCTTCAATGCAAAATAGGCTTTTACTGACGCGCTGATATCGGGCGGCCCCCCATAGTAAATCGGCCATCCGCCCTCCGGGAGCTGAGCTGAAATCAAGTAGCTCACGGCTTTTCGTTCCCGTTCGGGGTCCACAACATTCATGAACCGCCGTAACATCAGGTATTCGGAAGTCAGGGTGGTGTCGGCTTCGAGCTCGGCGACCCAATACCCCTCCGACACGTCCTGTTTGGCTAGGAACCAGGCCTGACTCTTCCGAACCGCCTCGTCGATCGCCTCGAGCTGGCCACCCGGATGCGTGGACAGGCGCCGGGACATCCCCTCGGCTTGCGGCAACGCCGTCCCTTTCTCCGATACCATCCTCAGCCGCAACACCGGCAGTCCACTAGCCGCCATCAATCTGTTGGGTACAGATAACAAAACACTATCGGACAGACGATTCATCAGCGATTTGATCAGACGCATGATATTGGTCCGTGGATCAAAAGGAACCGGCAGGAAAGGTATTCGAAACCGCTCCATCAATTTAGCGGGTAACGTCCGAATGAAGCTGGGCTGCTTCTAGCTCAGGCATTATCCAGGGCTTATAACAGAGCGGTACAAGCAAATC
>DAISKX010000388.1:0-4492 GCA_036820725.1 Nitrospiraceae bacterium | reverse complement strand
GGCTGCGTCCGCTGGCGGCTTCTGGACGGGTTTCGCAACGTCCCCGCGCTGGGCCTTTCGCCGACGGAACTGATGGCGCTGGCCTTCACCCGGCAATTGATCACGCCGCTGGAAGGGACCGAGATCAAGGCCGCGCTGGATTCGGCGCTCCGGAAAACGACCGCACGCATTCCTCCTTCGGCCATGCAACTGGTCCAGCAACTCGAGGGCGCATTTTCTGTCGGCATCGGGCCGCACAAACGCTATCGTCATCATCGCGAGACCATCGATCGGCTCACGCATGCCGTGACCGGCAAAACGACCGTCCAGATGCGGTACGACTCTGCCTCACGGAGGCGCATCACCAGGCGCGAGGTCGATCCGTACCGGCTCTGGTATGCATCCGGCGGCTTGTACCTCATCGGATACTGCCATCTGCGGCGGGAGCCACGGATGTTTGCCGTTGAACGCATCAAATCCCTGACGCCGACCGATCATCCCTACCAGATGCCTCTGCACTTCGACCTCGACGCGTTCGTGCAAGACGCCCTCACTGTCATGCGCGGGCAGCGAATCGAAGTCGAAGTATTGTTCAATAAGGCGACGGCGGCTTGGGTGAAAGACCGAGTGTGGCATCCAAGCCAGGACATCAAGGTCCTCAAGAATGGACAGCTTCGGATGCACTTGAAGGTCGCCGATTCGCGAGAACTCCTGGGGTGGATTCTCAGCTTCGGTAGCGGCGTGAGGGTCGTTAAGCCGGACAGTTTACGGGCGGCTGTCGTGGAAGAGGCCAAGAGAATCGCCGCGGGCGAGTGACCTTGGATGTCACAGAGCCTAGATGTCGACTTCACGTTGATGGTGCACAAATACCGGTCTGCCCATGGGAAATCGGCGACTCAGAACGTTTTTGGCGTGATGACCTCGGCTGTCACGACGCTGTGTGAGAGTAGGAGCGGAGAGATAGCCGGAATTCACCCCGTCACTCCAATCTGAAAGGAGCCAGTCATGATGGTGATGTTGGTTCTCTTGCTCGCAATGGTCTGCTGTCCCCCAGCCGCCCCAGCCCAAGACCTCGGGAATCTGAGCGCCAATCCCTTCGCGCCCGCTTCCACCGCGAATCCATTCGGCCAGGGAAGCCCCTTCGAGCCGAACGGCGTCAATAATCCATTCAGTCCATACGGCAGTCCGTTTAGCAACCAGTCCGCCACGAATCCGTTCGCGACGGATGCGCCGCGGCTGTATGATCAGGCCGACAACTATCGCGGCAAGCTCAGCGCCAATCCGTATGATCCCGACTCGACCAGCAACCAATTCGGCCGATACGGCTCGCCGTTTTCTCCGGATTCCATCAACAATCAGTTCTGGGCCGGGAGCCCGTATCGCCACGACTCGCCGAATAATCCATACGGCAAGGGCTGGCGGATCGAGGGAAAGCAGTGAATTGAGTTATGAGTTGGGAGTTCTGAATTGATTCCGATGATTGAAAAGAACGCGTGGGAGGATGCAGCAAACTGAGTTGTCTCGTTGGATGTGAACCGGTATGCTCGCGGCGCCTTGACTGAACCCCTAGGATGAAGGGAACACCGGCATGAGTCGAGACCTGCTGCGGATCGAAGTCATCGATGACGCGATGGCGGAGGTCTTACGGCGCAAGACGCCGGCCGAACGGCTCGCGATCGGATTCGGGCTGTGGCGATCGGCACAAAAGCTGCTGCGGGTCAATTGGCATCGTTGCATCCGGAGTGGGATAGCGAGCGGCTGAACCGTGAAGTGGCACGGAGGCTTTCGCATGGAGCTGTATGATCTGCTGGCGAAAGTGGTGGAAACCTTCGAGCGGCTTCATATTCCCTACCTGGTGACGGGTTCAGTCGCATCAATGGCATATGGCGAACCGCGACTGACGAATGACATTGATGTCGTGGCCGGAATTCGAGCCGAGCATGTAACCGGCTTATTGGCGGCCTTTCCTGCCAAGGAGTTCTATCTGGACGATGAGGCTGTCCACGGCGCAATCGAGCACGAAACCCAGTTCAACATCATCCACCCCACGTCGGGTTTGAAAGTGGATGTCATAGTCCGCAAAGACACTCCCTTCGATGCCAGCCGGTTTGCACGCGCACGCTCACTCCGACCGTCCGAATCCTACACCGCCGCCTTCGCATCTGCAGAAGATGTCATCATCAAGAAGATGGAATATTACGAGCAGGGCGGATCGGAGAAGCACCTGCGGGACATCACAGGCATGTTGAGAATTAACACGACCACAAGCACGCGAGCCGCCAAAGCCGTAGGTAGCGCCCGCTCGAAAGGGCGGGCGAGGATTGAAATGGGAACGACAAACGGGGCACCTGACGCAAGAGAGGTCAGGTGATATCCAACACTGCCTGGAGGGCATGGGCCACGGTCCGAAGTTGCAAGCTAGTGAGGCGGGTCAACGGCCCCTCGATCAGTCGCTGGTTGTCGATAGCCCGCAGTTGATCCAGCAATAGATCGGAGTCCTTGCGCAACTTTCCCTGCGCGGGAACCCGAATGCGCAGGGGTTCGGCATCATCGACCACTCGCGTGGTGAGAGGGACGACCAGCGTCGAGGGATGGGCCGCGTCGAGAAGAGCCTGGGCCTGGACGATCAAGACAGGGCGGGTTTTCCCCGGCTCTGTGCCGCGGCGAGGATTGAGATCGGCCAGCCAGATTTCTCCGCGTTTAAGCATCCGGGTCCATTTCGATCGCGTCGAACTCTGCATTCACCCGCAGGCTTTCCCCCCGTACCTTGTGTGAGGCCTGCGTGAGGCGCTCGGTTCGGAGCCGCCGTTCGGTTTCCTGGTTCATGCGCTCCAAGGATCTCCGAATGTAGGCGGCACGAGAGACCCGCAAGGACTGTGCATACAGTGTACAGCGTTTGAGGAGATCGTCCGGCAAATTGACGGAGATAGTGCTCATCAATACCTCTCTACGATATAGAATATCGATACCACCAATAAGTATATACAGGATTGTGATAATGAACAAGCCCCCGGCTGTGGGACTCGTGGGCATATGATTGCGACTTCACCGTCGGCCCGATTGAAGTGACATTATCGGCAGTCTGCTCCCTCATTCAGAAGAGCAATCTTGAGTCGCGCCAGTCATTCGGGACGGGCGAAGACTGAAACTCTAACAATACGCGTACCTTCCGCTGAGTGCCGAGCCAAGGTGAACCTCGAAGGCTATGTGTGTGTGAGTCTCGATACATTCGTGAATCACTCCGTCCCTGCAGGAACTGCCGCGTGACTCGGAATCTTTTTCCCATCCCTCCCGGATACCTATTCATAAGCCCCATACCACCTATTGATTTTGCGCGAGTCGAGTGTCCTTCGGCCTGGCGCGATAGTTGAATGATAGTGGACGCTCGGACCATCAAACCCACTCAGCGGAGATAGCCCCCATGCAATCAGGACAAGGCCTGTCCGTCATCTGGGAATTCTTGAGCCGAGACGTCGCGCTCTGGCAGGGACTGCACAGTCCGATGCTGAGCTGGATCGGCTCAGGCGCACTGGTCGTATTTTTTGTGTGGCATGTGGCGCACCTCGTCGCCAGCGTGGCGACGGTGCAACAATGCTATGCCCGGCTGTGGCCGACCTTGCAGAAGCTCGCGACGGGTAGAAAAACGCTCGGCACCGAATGGATCTCGATTCAGGCACTGGCCGAGGCGAATACACAATCCCGGCAACAGATTGTCAGGCCCTCCCGCATCGACCTCGACGACCTGCAAACGCTGGATACCGCCGTGCGGCGAGAGCCGCTGTTGGAGCGGGCATGGTTTCACTACCGGAAAACGTTCATCGTCGAGCGGACCGCCTGGTTCATCGAACCGCGGGTCTTCAGTACCCGTGCGTCTTCGGAATTCTTTTCACAGGACGTGTTGAGCACCCGTCTCAACGTGGCGTTCTACCATCAACTCCCGTCATTGATCACCGGCATCGGCCTCTTGTTTACTTTTCTGGCAATTTTGATCGGATTGAGCAAGCTGCATGCGGATGGATCCCACATCGTCGGGATCCAAGGGCTTATCAACGGATTGGCCGGAAAGTTCTTGACCTCCATCGTCGGCCTGATCTGCGCCAATCTGTTCGTGCTGATCGAAAAGTCGTTGTTGCATCGATTCACGATCGGGCAACAGCAGTTTCTCGCCCTGCTGGATGAATTGTTTCCGCGAAAAACGATGGAACAGATGCTGGAAAACTTCAATCCGGCCGCACAGCCACAGGCCGTCTCGGCCACGGCCGCCGTCCCGGCACCAACAGATTTGTCCGAACGACTGACGACGTCATTGGGCGATCGTCTGAGCCCGCCGATCACCTCGTTGACCATGGCCGTCAACGCGCTCATCAAGCGGGGAGAGGACGATCGGGCGCCGGTTTATGAGCGATTGGCCGATGAGGTCGCGCGCGCGATCCGGCAGGAGCTCGCCTCTCCCATCCACGACCTCAAGAGTGCCGTTCAGGCACTCACTCGGTCCCTTGCCACAGTCGAAACA
>DAISKX010000387.1:0-4494 GCA_036820725.1 Nitrospiraceae bacterium | reverse complement strand
GACGAAGTGGATTCGAGGCGATCATGAAGGGCTCGGGGTGGTATTCGACGTATCGGTGGGAGGCGCCAAGGTGATGAGTGAGACGGGCATCAAGCCCGGCGAGCACATGACTGTCAGTCTGACGCTGCCCAACCAGGTCTCTCCCAGCACAGTCGAGGAGGCTGCTGTCCGCTGGGGGAAAGAGCAGACCTACGGACTGGAATTTATCAACCTCTCTCCGATTACCGAGATGCGCCTCCGCAAGTTTATTTCCATCGTCGTATCGAACGCACAGTTCAGGTTAGGATTCATGTATCAAAACGGCTGGGGAGTCCCACAAGACTTTGTGGAGGCTCACAAGTGGTACCACCTCTCCGCAACGAACGGAGAAAAGGATGGAGCCAATTCGCGTGATCATCTCGCCGAAAAAATGACCTCTGCCCAGATTGCCGAAGCACAATGCCTGGCACGTGAATGGTCATCTAAGAACACAGCGGCGGGTAAATAGACTTTGTTTTAGCAATGGAGAACACCGTGAAGAGAGGTGGGTAGTTGCCCCACTAGAACATTGAATAGAAAGTTACTCGGTCTCCGGACGGAGACGTACGGTCGGGTTTGGTGCCAAGCTGGAGCCAAAACACCCTGACACACAATGATCCATGATGACATGTGTAGTTACGGATTCTCCCCTTTTGATGACGATTCGTTCTGCTGGGTGTTCTGAGTTAGGTCTTCGGCGGGACTCTTAATCAGCGGGCCCTTGCCTCATCGAGGGTGCCACTAGTGGCACCTGGCTCTGTAACTCATTGGTTTTCCATGACACGGAATGTCACTTATTGCATCGTGTTTTTTCCGTAACTGTTTGATCTTTCTTGGTTTCAGTTGGCCCTGAAAAGGCTGGTGTCGACAGTTCGATTCTGTCCCTCGGCACCACTTTTCAACCGGTTGTACGATTCTTCTTTTTTACAACTGCCCATTAACTGCCCATAACTGCCAGGCCTGCCACTTCATGTGCTTCAGCCTGTCGGAATTTTTCGAGCACGAACGCTCCAGCCTCGTCACAGCGTCACGCAGACGATGCTCCCAGTTGTGAATGTATCCTTCTCCCATTCCGTGCAAGCGATGGCCGAGGAGTTTTTCGATCACACCGAGATTCACGTCAGCTCAAGCAACCAGGTCGCCGCGCTATGCCGGAGGTCGTGAAAGGTCAAATCATGGATCCCTGTTAGTGGCTCGAACATCGCAGCATCGATAAGACCCACGTCCCGGAATCCGCGCCCCCGGACAAACCGTCAGGAATCTTCGTCCTTTTACCTAGTGCCTCGACTCTCGTTCTTCGCTACAATCCTCATTCTTCCCCGAACCCCTTTCCCAAGGTGTAGTCTCCTTGCACTCGTGTCGGGGCAGTGTGGCTGTCGAACGATATGCCGACAGACATACGTTCGTGGGAACGCGCTACCTATAAAGCACACTACCGAACCGGGGGCGTATGGACTACATTGCTGATCACGATGTGTATCCGTTGTCATCAACATGCCCGTGTCCTCAGTGACCTGTGCTTGATCTGCCAGGCCAAAACCCCTCCCGTTCGCCCCACCGCCATTTCCGTGTTCCTGGGCTGGTTCAGATTGCTCGACGTTCCTCAGCTTCATGACCGCATCACTGTCTCTTCCGAACGAAGCGCCACACAACACTCGTGACCACCACAAGGAAGGAATGACACGAGGTCATATGCTAGACCTTCAACAGTCTTTGCCGCAGTGCGGCTCTCCTATCAGTTACACATTCAGAATCCCATAACGCAACGCCAATCGAACCAGTTCCATCGAGTTGTTGACCCCGAACTTCCGCATCAGACTGTTCCGGCCGGCCTCGACGAGGCGAATGTCCGTTTTCAACGCCAAGGCTCCGGAGGCGCCCCGAGAAGGCTGACTTCGCAGAGTGGCTCGTCTACCGTCATGTATACCCCAGCTTGGTGTGATGAGGTTCGGCCTTCCTTTTACCACTTTTTTCGTGAGGAGTTGTTGTCGACGTAGAGGTTGATCTGTTGCATCCCAATCCCGCTATAAATTCTTTCCCCTGTCGCAAGCATTGATGCTTCTCCTCTCATAGTCGGCAGTCCATGCCGTGCGGGGGCTGTAAGGCCATATAATTCCTGGAGCGAGCACCGGCGCTCAACCACGCCAGCCCTTACCCGTAACACGACGCCGCACGGATCAGACTGGGGCGGGGCCGTGCTGCTGATACTCGTAAGGTCATAATTCTGTTCATCCTGTCCTATGTGAATGTACGCAATACTCACGATGGGCCTTGGTATGGCTTGCGAGGGATACCCATGGCGTCGGCTGTGAGGCACAGTAGGAGGCCTCACCCCGGAGGAACGACCTCGATGGACATGACGGCCAGAAAGTTGCTGGAAGCGTTCTCTGTGGCTTGTCCGAAGACTCTGCGTGAAGAGGATTGGCAACGACTGTATGCCTTTACTCTCCATGTCCATCGGCGACATATAGTCCCCACCAACAGAACGGTGAGGGATTATTTGATCAGTCAGGGGTGCAGCCTGCAGAAAGCGAGTTGGCTGAGCAATCAATTCCATCACCTCAGTGACATCCTTAAGTTGTACGACGAGAAGGACCACTCCCAGAGTTCGTGAACTCTATCTGACATTCCCTTATCGCTCACTCATCGCTGGATTGTTTTGCCCACCGGTGCAGGTGGCTCAACTTGCCGGGATTCGCCGATCAGTGCATTGCCAAGGGCCAGAGCCTGACTCCAGGTCAGTTCGACCTCGAAGCGATGGCCTGTGAGTATGACTCGTTTCGTCCGGTGGTCGATCGCAATGTGCAAGGTTTCCTCCTCAGGCAACGCTTGATTTGCCTTGAACTGTGCCGTATGCTGCGAGCCTGAGCAGGCCACCCAGCCGACTCAACCCCTGGTGTTGCAAACTTGTGTGGGTGAACATCCGGCCACCTCGGATCTTGGAGAGCGCCACGCGAAGGCGCTCTTTTTGTTTGCTCACTCCTCATTCAGCATCCCCTAACCGACCGACGACCGCGAGAATATCGCCCGCCGTCGAATAGTGTTGTTGGAGGGGAATGGGTTTCTGATCATGACCCACAGTAACCGTCCGGACTTTCACCCGAACAGAAAACGGGAAAACATCTTGAGATCGAATGATCGAATGGAAACCGCGGCAGTCTTTTGGTGAGATTGCCATCGGTATCTGCGGCAATGTCGCAGGAAGGTTACTATGGCATTGCCTACCAAGACCCTTTGGTTCGGGCCGCCGCGGCAGCAGATTTTATCTCGTTTCTTCTTTAGGGAGCGGAAGTACCACGGACAAAACGAGGGAGCGATCCAAACCTCGCGGCTCCACCCCATGATATGGGGGGAAATGCTCATCTTCTTGGTCCTCCACCTCCTTGTAGGCTACTTCGACGACCTAGTGTTCCGGTGTCCCCATATGCGCAACAGACATCCTCCCGTGACTCCCACTTTTGATGATCTTTTGTCCCCGTATGACACCGCACTCTTCGGCCACGACGAACTCGGCTTCGAGGTCCTTGTCTTCAAGAGCGATGTTCGCCACGTCAACCAAAGGCTCACCCTTCTTTCGTATCATGTCCGTACCAGGTGTTTGACGGCCTGACCCAGATCTAACTTGTCGAATAAAATACGGAGAATTTGATCATATTGACCGGATGCCCGCCTGCTCCCGGACGGCGTGCACTGTTGCACCGCACGGCATCATCCTCAGTGCAGCGTGACTCGAAAGAAGACGCACACCATGTACGAAGGAGGCATAGTCAGCCGAGGCGATTACAGCTAACCTTCTCCCATATGCAATGAATGTCGGAATCATCGAGCCGTAAGAGAATTTGGAGGACGGTGCTTGTTGTGCCGGACACAGTCTCCCCCCTCAACGGCACAGCCCCTGCGAACTCTCTCCATCCTGTTGAAGCGCTGTTATGATTCGCTCGCCCAACACACGCGTTAGTGATCGGTACGAGGGCAGATGTAGTTGCCGCAGCGTCAACCTCAGCTCGTTGGTTCAAGATCAAGCGCAAGAAGAGGAGTCGTGAGAATGGCGGAATCCATAGATCACACGGCGTGAGATGAGGGATGACTCAGTTTCCCTTAGCCTAGTCACGGTCGTCGCCATATGAACTCTGAGACACTTACGGAATTTGCAAAACGAGTACTCAACCACCTTCTTGAGCCCTGGTCATCGTGGGAGAATTTCTCGTTCGCCATTTCGGCGGGAGCTAGGACATTTAGGGATTTCACTTCTGAATTTGGATGGCCCTACCTTCTCTCAACACTTGCGCTTATGGGAGTACTCTTCGTCCTTGGACGCAGAAACCGCACGATTGACGGCAGCTCATTTCTTAATTTTGCATGCCCGCGAAATATCTATCGGCACCCCTCCGCCATTCTCGATTACAAATTCGCTGCTATCAATTCGTCAACTGATCTCTTGCTGGTCGCCCCTCTCATCACGGGGATAAGCCTGCT
>DAISKX010000386.1:0-4500 GCA_036820725.1 Nitrospiraceae bacterium | reverse complement strand
TTCGTCGGGAAGCGAAGTCCCTCGGGCTGAATATTCATGATGAGGCCGTGCAATTACTGAAGGAATCGTCCACTGGAATGTTGTATGCCGTGCGCAGAGAACTGGAAAAATTGTCCGCCTACGTCAGATCCGGGCGACCGGCGACGGCCGAGGATGTGGAAGTGCTGAAAGGGACGGGTCCGGGTGCATCTGTGTTTGATCTGACGCATGCGATCGGCTCACGAAACCATGGCCGCGCGTTGACGATTCTCGCGCGGAACCTCGAGATGGGTGAAGCACCCCTCAGGATCCTCGGCGCTTTGGTGTGGCAGTACCGTCGGCTGTGGAAGATCAAGGACCTTCTCCAGCAGGGTGGGCGCGAAGCGGAGGCTGCTCGCATCCTCCGGATGGACCCATATAAAGTCAGTGCGTTCCTCGCGCAGTTTTCACACCTGCATGTGACCCAGTCATTTGCGCTCTTCTTGAAGGTCGATTCGAAACTGAAGGGAGGAAGTAGCGGCTCGGGAAAACGGATTCTCGAGGAATTGCTGTTTGAACTGTGCGATCGCCCCGGGTTCCCTGGTCAACCGGATAGCGGACCATTCAGTGGCGGGGCAAAGAATCCACCGGGTTCAAAACGTCTCTCGAACGTCAGAACTGTGAAAACGGTTAGGAATGTGAGCCGATGAGGGAATTCACGCGAGCGGTAAGCCGGGATACCCGCCGGGAGGCGGTGTTTCGCTTCAACACACCCTTGGTCACTGCTTTGCTCAACGCGGCAGTCGCGATCCGCAGCGAAGCCTTGGCGTCATCAACCTTTTTGCCTTCGAGCGCCTCATGAACCTTTTTGATCACATTCTTGACGACGCTCAGTGCCGCCCGATTGCGCTTGCGACGCCTTTCAGACTGACGTACACGCCGAATAGTAGACTTGTGGACAACAGGCATAAACGTTCTCCTCGTTTGAAAGGAAAGCTTCTACCATAAGATTTGCGAATGGGTCAAGCGCGCCGCCCATTGACAGACACCGAGTGGCGTCAGAACATCAGTATCGGCCGCATAGGCAAGGGGGGAGATCTGGAGAACATGCAACCAATCGATGCCAGGGATCGGCTCATTTTGGCATTAGATGTTCCGTCCACCATGGAAGCCGACCAGTTGATGGATCGTGTCGGCGACTCAATCAGGTTTGTGAAGGTCGGCTTGGAATTGTACACCGTCGCCGGTCCCGACATGGTGCGTCGGCTCATCGCGCGCGGGAAGCACGTGTTCCTCGATCTCAAGTTCCTGGATATCGAAGAAACTGTTCGACGGGCCACGGCGCGTGTGGCGGACATGGGGGTCGCCTTTCTGACGGTGCATGCCAACCGCAAAGCGCTCATCGCGGCAGTGCAAGGTCGGGGAGGCTCTGCATTGAAATTGCTGGCGGTTACCGTCTTGACCAATTTCGATTCGCAGGACCTTCGGGACATGAATATTCAAAGGACGGTGGAGGATCTGGTCACCGCTCGCGCGGCATTGGCTGCCGAAGTCGGGTGCGATGGCGTAGTGGCCTCGGGGGAAGAACCCGAAGCGATACGCAAAAAAGTAGGCCCGCAGGTCCTTATCGTGACACCGGGTGTGCGTCCCCTTGGGAAAGGCATGGACGATCATGCGCGGGTGACCACCCCCTCACAGACAATCCAGGCCGGCGCCGACTATCTCGTTGTTGGCCGTCCCATTCGTGATGCCGCGGATCCGAGTGCCGCTGCGGTGGCCATCCTCAGGGAGATGCAGACGGCGTTCGATGCGCGAAGCGCGTAATAAGCGTCAATTCTCAACCGTCAAACGAAAGGCAAGGGAATTGCTCCTCTTCCACGATTGACGAATGACGGCTGACGTTTTGTCTTACAGTAAGACTGCCGGCTGACGTTTGACATAGATCGCTGAGGGGCGTTCCTTCCGGGTTGCGGCCTCGATCTGCAGTTTGCTAAGATTCCCCTCCTACGTGTGCGGTAGCAGCCTCAGTGGTGGGTGTAGCTCAGTTGGTTAGAGCGCCGGATTGTGGATCCGGAGGTCGCGGGTTCGAAACCCGTCACTCACCCCAACCTTTCATTCCCGTAACACCTTGAGAGACTCCAGTAGATCCGACGATGCCGGCGTGACGAACGGGTGTGCTGGTTGCGCCGAGGTTGCGGAATAGCCCTCCAAACATAATTGTCCACATCGTATCCACGATCGAATGGCTGAATTTGTAGTCCATCAGTCGGGCTACGGTAGTACCGCTCTCGGTTCCCTTCGGTCGAGTTCTTCCTTGATTTCTTGATTCTGGGCTGCTTCGGCCTGTGTATAGCCAGCCTGGCTTATCGGGCTTAAATGAACCGATTTGCGGAAGCCGCTACTCTTCCCCCCATATTCTATGGATGGAATAGACCTATTGCGTTGGATTGGGCATCACTGGCCATCCATCACCGGCGCGGAAATAGATTGGCGGTAAAAAGCGTGTTCGTTCTTCCATCAATACTGAGCACGGTGCCCGCACAGTTCCAATTCGGCAATCTCGGGAAGGAAAGCGCAGCGGTCGATGCGCGCGGCCTTCCGCAGCCCGCGCTATACGACACAATGGCAGGAATTGCCGGTTGTGAAATAGCCGAATCGGCATGGGCAGACCAAGACACCGCGGTGATTAGAAGCACGGCCGCCGGTCAGGAATTTAAAAGAAAATGTACACCCACCGCGGCAACATATCCCAGCACCAATACCGGCGTCCATTTGAGGTGGCCGAGAAATGTGTAGTGTCCTCGTGCTGTTCCCATCAGAGCCACACCTGCAGCGGAACCTATGGATAAGAGGCTGCCGCCTATACCTGTTGTCAGGGTGATAAGCAACCATTGGAAATCATCCATGACGGGATTCATGGTCAAGACCGCAAACATGACAGGAATATTGTCAATAACGGCCGATACTATGCCGAGCGCGATATTGGTGACACTGGCACCCCAGCCCTCGTACATGGTGTGAGAAGCCAGTTCCATATAGCCGAGGAAAGACAACCCGTCGATACTGAATATAACGCCGAAAAAGAACAGCAGCGTATCCCATTCAGCAGTAGCTACAAGTTCCAGCACATCGAATGTTTTATCCCTTGGCTCTGTGGTCCGGATGTAATAGGCAACCATCATGAGGAATGACAGCCCCATCATCATGCCCAGAAAGGGCGGCAAACCGAAAAACTGTTCAAAGCTGACAGCCAAGGCAATCGTCAGCAGCCCCAGGAAAATAATCAGTTTTGCGCCGCGTTTTAAGCGAATGTCTTCTTTCACGGGCGGTGGCTTCGTGTTGGAAATCGCAAGGCTCATGAAAAACGCGGGTACAACAAAGCAGACGAGTGATGGAATGAACAAAGCGAAGAACTCAAAGAATGAGAGCTTTCCTGCCTGCCAGACCATGAGCGTTGTGATATCGCCAAAAGGCGAAAATGCGCCGCCGGCATTGGCAGCGCTGACGATATTGATACAGGCAAGCAGTATGAACTTGGGATGGTGAGCACCAACAGCCATGACAACGGCTCCTAAAACCAGGGCCGTTGTAAGGTTATCCGCGACAGGAGAGAGGCAAAAGGCCAATATGCCCGTAACCCAGAAGAGTTGCCTCATACTCAAACCAGCCCGGATCAACTTTGCTCGCAGAACGTTGAAAACCTGCCGGTCCTCAAGGGCGCTGATGTAGGTCATGGCTGCTAGTAAGAACAGCAGGAGACTGGCGTATTCCTCAAGGCCATGACGCACAGCTTCACGTAACTGGTGATGATCCACATCGAAGCCGGGAGCAATAAATCCGATAGTCAGCCAGATGATGCCTGTCCCTAGCATGACCGGCTTCGATTTGCGCAGATCAGTCTTTTCCTCGAATAGGACAGCGATATAGGACAGGATAAATACAATCAGACAGAACAAGGCTCCCGGATACATCGGGGAAATTCCGGACACATGAGCTTCTCCGGGGGCTGCCAGTGCAGAAAGAGGTAATAAGCTCGCGACCATCAGAGTGAGAACAATTGCTATATAACTCATTTCATCGCTTTCCTTTTCAGTTACGTTGACAGATAAGGCGGAGTCGGTGCGCAGCAATAAGACTTGTCCACAGAGTTATCCCCAGAAGTTGTGAACCGCCATAGGTCACAATAGTGGTACCCAACTTCCTTGTTAGGGGATGATTCTTCTTTGGCCAAATCCGATGGTTCGACTTCGGGCTGGAAAAATGGGCCCAAGGATGCAGCTCGTTCATGAACCGGTCATGTGCCCGCCTTCGTTTCCCCACATTTAATTTATATGAGGCCGAGTATGGCTCCTGCGGCAATGGTAGAGACCCGTCACTGCGATACTCGGTCCTCCACTTTCATGTGGATATTGTCGCGACCGGTCAGTTCCGGATGAAATTCGGTGCCGACTTCCAGGAGTCCGCAGAACCGCCCGGATGAAGAACCTCGCCCTTACAGGCGGGGTCTCTTTAAAGTTCAAGCTGCGCTTGACCCGTCTCCTG
>DAISKX010000385.1:0-4503 GCA_036820725.1 Nitrospiraceae bacterium | reverse complement strand
CTTGTCGACGTTCGGCAGGAACCGTCCGTCTGTCGAGACGTTGGTTGCTTCCAACGTCCCATCCGCATTCCAAACCTCGTACATGTCGGTCCCGGCGAATGCTATTGTCACGGACGTCGGAAGAGACAGAAGGATACAGACAAAGAGAGTCGCACGGCCCCATCCCTTCCGGTGAACCGAAGGGGACATCTCGATGTCTGCCTCGTGAACTCTCACAGTGTTACCTTGCATGTTCATCAATAGTTGCCTTTGCATGATCAACGTATGGACCATAGCGACTAACAATCTGATGCGCAGTTTCCATGCCAAGATGGACTGCCGCACGATAATGCTCACCTCATTAATCTCGCGTGGTTATCTTCCTCGAAACTTCCTGCCTTTCGTAGGGAGGGAGAACCTACAGAACATTTTTTTGACCTCTCCCAGCCGGAATTTTGCCGAGGGATAATCCCGCCCTGAAGAACAGCTTCTCCGAACAATCAGAACTTCTTGATACATTGCGGCAAGATGGTAGAATTCATTGGCTGATTCGTAGAATTACGCGTACGCAGGAGGGACTTGTGCACTTTGTAAAGGTAGGAAACAGGGCGTTTAATTTAGACAGCGTGACTCATTGTGAATGCCAGGTGTGGCACGATTCGACCACCGTAAAGGTGTATTTCACTGGCGCAGCCAATAACACTCCAATCGTGCTGAGTGAAGAAGAGGCAAAATTGCTGTGGAAGTATATTGAGTATGTCGCCGAAAAGCCGGTTGAATAGACATAGACGAGATCACTGCCGATGGCCATTCCCGATGGCCCAATTCCCTCGAACCACTAACCTCAACCTACCCCTCTGTTAGACCAGGCTGTCCCACAGCACTGCCGGATAAGACCTTTCCCTTGTTGGCAGATCCTGGTGCGCTATACTTTCATATTCAGCACGTATTCAACAATTGCTCCACTGGCGCCACGCATGACTGGATGCAGGATATAGCGACGTGACAGCCATGAAGGTGCTGCTCATAGAAGACAATCCGGTTGATGCCCAGTTGACACAGGATCTATTGGACCAATGGCCAGGCAATCAGTTTACCGTTCAACCGGTTTCGACCCTATCGGACGGACTTGCGCATCTCAGTCGTGAGCGGTTTGACGTGGTGTTGCTGGATCTCTCTTTACCAGACACGCATGGCCTAAGCACAGTGACGCAGGTTCTGACTACGGGCATTGGTGTTCCCGTGGTGGTCCTAAGCGGCCACGACGACCACGCCCTGGCCTTACAAGCCATTCAGCAGGGGGCGCAGGACTATCTGGTCAAGGGCCAAGGGGGGGCCGAGTTTCTCGCGAGAGCCATGCTCTACTCCATCGAACGCAAGCGCGCGCAAGAGCGTCTCACCTACCTTGCACAATACGATCAATTGACGGGATTGGTAAACCGCACCTTGTTTCGTGATCGTCTCGTGCATGCCATGGCGCGCAGCAAACGCAAAGATCAACCAGTCGGCATCATGTTGTTGGATCTCGATCGGTTCAAGAGGGTCAACGACACCTTGGGCCATGATATCGGGGATCAGTTGCTGAAGTCTGCAGCCGACCGCCTGAAAAACTGCGTAAGAGAAGTCGATACAATCGCCCGCATGGGGGGGGATGAGTTTACCGCCATACTCGAAGGGATTTCAGGTGAACAGGATGTGGCTGTCGTCGCAAGGCGAATTATTGAATCAATTACAGAACCATTTATCTTGGGGCAGGGTCCGGTCTCCATCGGAGTCAGCATTGGGATCACGCTCTATCCGTTGGACGATCAGAATATAGACGGGTTGCTCAAGCATGCCGATGCCGCCATGTACCGTGCGAAGCAGCAAGGCGGAAACTCATTTCAATTCCATTCCGTGTCGGATGGTCGGGATTCAAACGGTCTCCCCTCTTTGGCGTAAGGACTACACTCCAAGCCGGCCCCACCTATCAATCTTCCGACATACACCGGTCCGATTATCGTCCAATCTCTTCCAGTGGCCGGTCGGTTCGAAAAAGCGGTCCGCGCGGATTCGGCATCAAGGTGTTGCTCGCAAGAAGCTCCTCCTGACCGGGCACCGATTGGACGTCAGAAGTCATTACCGCCCCCCAGTGTTGATTGTCTCGAGACTCATTGTGAAGCATAAGCGCCGCGGCGTGATGAAACAACAGGATGCCGCTCATCATATTGTCGTGGCAGATGTTTCGAACGAGCTCCGGATGGCTGCCGGGATCTCTGACAGCTATGCCAAAATGATGGTTGCCGAAACAGCTGTTATTGGACACGCGCGGCTGGGCTCCGGCAAACACGAAGATCCCGGACTCCCGATTGTGACACACCTCATTGTCGTGAAAATTGACGCGACACTCCGGGCCATAAATCACCACTCCGGATAAGACGCCTTCCAATGCGCGGGACTGCGTGATCAATAGGTTGGAATCGAGCACATTGATGGCGGAATGCTGATCGCTGCCTACGTAGCGAAAAGTCAAGCCGCTGATGATGCCCGACGAAACTCGTTGCAGATACAGCGGGCCGCCTCGGCGACAGAAAATGTGAACATAATCGCGTCCTGCTCCGATGAGTCGAACCGGCCGCTCTGAAACAAATACCTTGTCTTCGTATATCCCGGGACGGACAAAGACCTGATCCTCTTCCCCGGCTTCATTCAGAGCTGCACTTGGACGGACGTACGCGGCCGGATCCCGGGCATCCACAATGAGCGTCCTGCCTCCATTTGGGTTAGGTGGCGGGACATCCAGCGGTTTGGGTCGATTCTCATGTTGCGAGTCTGGTCTCGGTTCCACAAGCCCACTGTCCCATTGTTGACGAACGGAGTGCAACGGGTCCCAGACCACGGCCTTCCGTTACTCCCGTTCAGCACCTTTTTCTGGCTTCTACATGCCGGAAGCACGATACGTTTCCGTACAAATCTGTCTATTTTGGTGCCATTGATGGCTGCCAAGCCCGCTTCAGACAAGGGCTGACTGGGATCCAGCATATGGAGAATCTCCGGCGTTTTCCGAGACTTGTCGTGCTGGTGCGCTTTTCTCATAGCACGACGGGTACGGCGCTTGCGTTCCCAGTCCGGCGACACGACTCGGAGGATGTAAAGATGAACATCTTTTCACAGGTGTCGTACACCGTACGGCTTGTCATCGTAGTGGTCACACTGACAACCGGCCTCACGTCCGGCGGGAAGGCCAATGCTGCGCCTGGCCAGATACAGGACGCCTCGCACCGTCTGTACGATCGCGTCATGGACGAGTTTCGACACAGGGATTATGAAGCGGCGCTGGCCGGCTTCCGTTTCTTTTTGGAGATTCATGGCCAATCCATCCTAGCCGGCAATGCTCAATATTGGATGGGAGAATGCCAGTACCGGATGGGCCGTTACAAAGAGGCCTTGACGGCCTTTTATAACGTCGTGTCCTATTACCCTCTGAGCCAAAAGCTGGGGGCATCCACCTTGAAGATCGGCCAGATTTACACCAAGCTGGGCGATAAAGAGAAAGCCCGCATGATGTATGACCGGGTGGTGGACCAGCATCCGGATAGTCCTGAGGCTGAAGTCGCCCGGAAAGTGCTGGAAACCGCCGCCGCAAGGAACGATGGCGTCGGTCTCGAGTAGATCTATGTTTCAGTGACCGTCGGCGACGAACGCGACGATCCACGACCAACGGTCCTCTAATAGTCCGATTCAGCGACATCGAGCAGCGCGGTCAGCATGGGAACCGTATAGGTCACCCCGGCATTGACCCGCACCAGTTGAACACCTGCCGATGCTAGCACGGTTTCAAGCAAACGGTCGTTCCGCTCTCGCCGCAATCCTGTATCAGAATCTTCGTGCAGCTCCACGACTTTTTCAGCTCGTCTGGTTCCTGCATGCAACAGAACGAATGTTGCCCGCTTGAGCGCGAGTTGACTCAATAGAGGAAGGCGGAGATCGGATTCGGAGCTGCGTATGTCGAGGAGACACCAGAGGGGGACTTGAGCGAAGATCAGATAACGGTCTTGCACCGCCAAGCGTAGCAGATTGTAAATTTTTGCTTCGGCATCGCTCAGGACAGGTTTCAGAAGTACCTGCGTATCAGACGGTAGAAGGGACGCCGATCGTTTGGCGAAGGACTTTCGAGCCGATACATACCAACCCAGCATCATCAGGGAGAGAGCGACCCCGCCGCCCACGGCGAGATATGACATATCCATAGAAGTCTTCTCTCGTCAGCGGTAGTGTTTCGATTGCCGACGGAGCTTTGCGCTCTTGCCGGGAACGATCGTGCCCAACACAACGGCATGTTGCGCGCCTGTCACGCGAGGGAGGTTGTTACAGGTTCCCGAGGCAGTCTGATAGGCCAGAACGGCGAACGCGATGGCTTCAAACGCTTTACTGTTCCATCCGAGGTCGTCAAAGGTTTTCACGGGCGTGTCGTCAAAAACGGTCTCCAAATTGCGCATGACCGTGCGGTTGTAAACTCCCCCGCCTCCCACAACGACTTCATCA
>DAISKX010000384.1:0-4505 GCA_036820725.1 Nitrospiraceae bacterium | reverse complement strand
CGCCGTCGCGTAACGGCCGGCGCGTGCCAAACCTGGCCAGCGTGGCGACTTGGACGTCGTCGAGGGTGGGGAACGCGACCCAGTGCAAGTCGTGCTCGGCCATGTCTCAACCTCCTCTCGAGGGCATGAAGCCTGCTTCATTACCGCAAGTGCGGCGTGACAAGCGTCGGCACTTCGAGATCCGTCTGGTCGATGT
This sequence comes from Nitrospiraceae bacterium, assembly GCA_036820725.1. Lineage (GTDB taxonomy): Bacteria > Nitrospirota > Nitrospiria > Nitrospirales > Nitrospiraceae > DASSBQ01. The sequence goes on along the minus strand of DAISKX010000384.1, from coordinate 4,309 downwards.
AACACCAGGCCCACCGCTCGCTGGGCTCGAAGGAGGCCATCACCGGATGAGCCGTGTACTTGAAATGTTTCGTTGCATGACGGTTTGGCGAGCTGTCACAACAACCCACATGACCGCAGGTCAAGCAGAGACGGAGATGCACCCAGGGCGATCCAATTTTTAGGCATTCTTCACACCCTAGAGTGCGAGCAGGAACTGGCTTAAGAGCAGCCACGTGTGGACAGGCCACAACTCACCTCCCTGACTGAAGAACAATCGCACAGTCGTGGGACACCGATACGCAGCCGTTCCGAATAAAAAAGGTAGACGTCATTACTGTCAAACAGGTGGCCGAATTTTCCCTGTCCTCGTACCTTGAAATTTACCACCGACGATATGCGCAGTTCCAGGGCCGCTAGTCCTTACGTTTCCCCCGGCACACTCATCACGCGAGCGGCCCTCGAATCGCTACTGCTCATAGTGCTCGAGGTGCTCGACACTTTCCGGCGGACGCACGTGTGGTTCGTTCGGGTCTTGCTGGCGACGCGCACGGTGGCCGTGAGCAACGCAGGTGGGTCCGGCCGTCCGCGGCGCTGCTGCATGTAGGGAAATTGGTAACGTAACATCGCCATCTCGGAAGCAGCCAGTTCGCGCGCCAGCCATTCCATGAAGGCATGACGCATCCCCGCGCCCGCACCGTGAGCCAGGACCAGCAGCCATCGCGCCTGATCGGGACGCAGCAGCAGCGCCGCTACGTGGCTCACTTTGTCCGATACATGCACTGTGAGTTCACGAGTCACGCGAGCCGTTAGCTTATCCAGTCGCCTCGGCTGGCTTCTTATCCACGCTTGGGCACTCGCTCGCCTCGCTGGAACAGGTCGTACGAACGCACCTGCCCTTGGGCGCGAGCATCAGTTATGCCGGAGAGTCCAAGGAATTCAAGGAGTCGGTCGGAAGCTTCTATCTGGTGTTCGTCTTCGCGCTGGCGATGATCTACCTCATTCTGGCGGCGCAATTTGAAAGCTTCCGTCATCCGGTCACCGTCTTGCTCTCGGTTCCTCCGGCGCTCGCCGGAGCGCTGTTCGCACTCACGCTCTGGCAAGGCACCATGAACATCTACAGCGAAATCGGCCTCATGATCCTCATCGGCCTCGTCACCAAGAATGCGATTCTCATGGTGGAGTTTGCAAACCAACCCTGTCGCAGGGGAAGGGAGCCAAGCATGGCAATCATCGAGGCGTCCGTGCTCCGCCTGCGCTCTATCATCATGACGACAGCCGCGACGATTCTGGCTGCCCTTCCGTTGGCGCTCGCCACCGGTGCGGGCGCCGCAGGGCGCCGGCAGATCGGGCTTGTCGTGATTGGAGGACTTCTCGTCTCGACTCTCCTCACGCTCTTCCTGGTCCCAGCCGTCTATTCATTGCTTGCCCGGACACCTGACAGTTCCTCCGGGACAGGAGAGCAGGTCCCATCCTTCGAACCACTCGAACCAGCATTGCCTCGCTAGCGCCTGAAGAAGGCGCAGACGGATCAATTTTAGGTAAGGCATGAAGTGTTGGGATGTCTGCCGATGCCAACCCTTGCCAGGGAGGCAGGGTGGTCCAATTCCCACTACTTGGTGCCACGAGGTGCCAGCAAACCTAATACCGTGAACGGAGCGGAAAATTCCGAATCAATGGCTCATGGCAACTTTTCCGAAAGTAGGCTGCATCGCAATGGCTTCTTTCAGGGCGTTCAGAAGAGTGGCTGGCGAGATGTCGCCAATCTTCGCCAGCGATTCGTAGCGCTCCTGCGCCAAAGCAAAGAACGCGGGCTGTCGCTCGGCAGGAATGCCCATGAGTATTGCAAGGGAACCAAGATATTCGCCGTGACCTTGGGCCATTTCCTGGGACAAGGTTTCGAAATTCAATTCGGCGAACACGATGGTTTTCTGCTCTGCCCACCATTTCCCGTTGTCCGTACAGCCCAACGTCCCGGTACTGATGCCAAAAGTCTGGCTCCCGAACAGGCTGTTGCTTGTCCCCATCAGAATCTGTATACCCTTGCTTTTTGCAGATGGATCTGCGGCCCACCAGATTTTTCCAAAGCCGCAACCCGGTCCGGTGTCCGACGTTCCAAGTGACTTGCCATCAGCCACGGCAAACCAGCCTTGCGTAACAAACAAGACTCCAACCACTGATAGCATGAGCTTTTTCATACGTCCTCCTTTAAGGGGGTAGGGAGCACAAATCCTGTGGAAATCGGCGGATTATAACCTAGCGCGCCCAAACAGCGCACAACGTTTTTCCTCATGTAGAGTCCTGTGTCCAAATAGCGGGGGAGTTTCACTTCGCTGAAAGATGGCCTCTCTAAGACTGAAATTCATTCTTCCACGACTCGCCGTGAAATGGGACTTCGTGAGATAGTTCGCACTAGAACAATCGACAATCCTCTTACCAAAGTCTGCATGGGCGAAGTGGATGCAGGCGTGCTGTCCTGCCGACCATGGGCCAACCTGATGCCCAAACCCTCTGACACACCATGATCCATGCTGAGGTGCGCCATCATGAATCCCCTCTCTCCCCTTCCCGCCTAATGACCGTGACAAAAACCGGATGACTCCACCTCTCCCGCGGGTGCCGATGTTTCGGCACGGTGCCGATGATTCGGCGGCAAAGCCTTCGTTGCCACTTCATTCGAGCTCTCTGAGAGTCACGACTCTCGTCGCTTATTCCTTTAAGTCTGATCAGTTACATTTTCCCGTCGAAATCCGACCGCTCTGGAATAATCCATGCTCAAGTTGTGATCGTTTTCAGTTTTAACAGAACCAAGCGAAAGCAAGCCTACCGTGTTGGGAGGTGGTTCAAATGAGAGTCCTATTCCTTGTTGGGTTGGTCGTGCTTAGTGGCTGCAATTTGTTCCGCCCGGATTACTATGAAGGGACTTGTGTGAATGCCGAAGGGAGGGAGATCACCAGGTATGTGTATCCCGCTCCAAAATGGGAGACTTCTTTAGCCACAACGCCAGTGTGCGATGATCTTCGTCGCCAGATAATGGTAAAGACGAAAGGCTGATAAATGCGATGCCTGTACTCGTAGCATAAAAGCCCGCCTGCGCCAATGAAAAGCCCACCAGGACCAACTCTATATAGGACGATATGTCGATTCGGCGGGTTATCGTTCGACAAGAGGGAGAGCTGGCGCAACAGATTGTCAGCCGGCCTGAACTCGAACTAGAAAGGAGACACGACAGTGCGGTTCATGATCATCGTCAAGGCCACTAAGGATTCTCAAGCTGCAGTCATGCCGGAGGAGAAGCTGATTGCCGAGATGGCGGCATACCACGAAGAGCTGGCAAAGGCCCGCTTGCTGCTCGATGCCTCAGGACTCCAACCGAGTGCGAAGGGATGGCACATCCAGCATTCCGAAGGTAAACGTACCATAGTCGATGGGCCCTTTGTCGAAACGAAGGAGCTTATCGCGGGCTAAACGCATATCCAGGCAAGCTCGAGGGAAGAGGCGATCGAATGGACCAAACGCTTCCCTGAACGGACGGAAAACGCCGTTCGCTTGTGGGAGTGGGGGCTTCAATGGCACCCTAGACATGAGTATTCAACGCACACCATGGGAGCGCATCAGGACCACTTTCGACTTGGGCGATTGTAGTCGTTCGCTATCAAGTACGGTGTCACGGGGCGTTATATGACGTCAGCAAGGACCAAAGAGGTCAGCTTCGCGAAAAGGTCCTTTCGGCCCTTGTCTGGTTTGATCAGCAGCATCAGGTGGGTGACATTCAATTCCTCGACTGCCCAATCTTCACATTCCCACGTGGTTCCCTCGGGGCTAAAATTAAACTCCTGTCGCAGCAGCTCCCGATACGTCTTGCCGCCGTCATCTGAAATGGCTAGGTGAACCTCTTGCGTCCGATTCACCTCACGCTCCTCGATCTCCATCGTGATTTGCCGGATGGTTTGCGGTTGATGAAAGGCAATAATCAGCTTCTGATCTCCCGGTTCGGCCGCAATCCACTGAGATGCCCCTGGGCCGCGCTCCTCATCGAAGACACAGTGAATGGGATGTCCTTCGGCCTCTGAAGTGACGGTTATTGTCGCCACGGCAAGAACAGGGATTTCCCGCTCAGGGTACGCGTGTGATGAGTCATGGAGCCATGTTCGCATAGATGCTTTCCTTGACGTAAACGTTCAAAAGGAGCACGTCAGGCTTCGCAGGGCGTGGGAGAGACGACCACTGGTTCACTATACACGGCTCGCTTGATGGCTTTCGGAAGCTCATCGGTGATATTCCCTTTTTCAAAATACAGAAACGCACCCGATGACAACATCAGCTTCTCG
>DAISKX010000383.1:0-4505 GCA_036820725.1 Nitrospiraceae bacterium | reverse complement strand
CGCCGCCCGCGCGACGCTCCCCAAAGCTGGGCCCCTTACCGCTTTTTTCAAGCCGCCGGTGCAACCCAAAGTCGAAACCGTCATCCCGAAGGAACCGGAGCCGCCGCCGCTTTCCGTACCGGCCCATACCAACGAGTATTATTCCATGAGCGTCACCGGAGTACAGCGGCAGGATCAACGCATCGCTCTGGATCTCATCCTGGAAAATCTTTCGCCACAGGATATGAACATCCATTGCCAATTGCAGGGGACATTTTTACAAGATGAGCGCGGGAGCGAATGGCGGCAGAACGTCACGGAGAGTCGGGATGGCTTGTGCGTGAAGGGGATGGAATTGGGTCCTCGTAAGAAAGGGCGGGTTCTCCTGATCTTTCCGGTGAACGATAAAGATCCTGGGAGGATCTTGAACTTGCACTTCCATGAGACGTCACCCCGACACGACGCCGTCTTCGCAATCGGCAACTTGAAGCTTGATCCGCAGCCGGCACCACAACCATCCGAGTCTACCGACGCACCGCCCGTGACGAGTCACTGACGACTTAAAGGACAGTGAGAACGAATGACGATGAAGCAAGTGCTCACGATTGCAGGATCGGATTCAGGCGGCGGGGCCGGCATCCAGGCGGACATCAAATCCATGTCTGCCAATGGAGTGTATGCCATGTCCGTTATTACGGCGGTCACGGCTCAAAACACGGAAGAGGTCACGGACGTTTTCGAGCTCCCCCCCTCCATCATCGCGGCGCAGATCGACGCGATCTTCGACGACTTCGACGTCTCTGCGGTCAAGACCGGCATGCTGTCCTCTTCTGCGATTATTCAGGTGGTGGTCAGCATGTTGAAGCCGCAGAACCAAGCCTCTCTCATCGTCGATCCCGTCATGATTGCCAAGAGTGGACGCGCGCTGCTCAAGCCGGACGCGGTGGATGTGCTCAAGAAAGAGTTGCTGCCGTTGGCCTTGGTGGTGACCCCCAATATCCACGAGGCCCAGCAACTGTCCGGGATCGAGATTGCCTCTCTGGCCGATGCGCGCCGCGCCGCCAAGGTGATTTACCAGTTCGGGTGCCGGCATGTACTGATTAAGGGCGGGCATTTGTTGGCGGAGCGAGCGACCGATCTACTCTATGACGGACGGTTTTTCAATGTGTTTCGAGGCGAATTCATCGAGACACCCCACACACACGGCACCGGTTGCACATTTGCTTCGGCCATCGCCGCGCACGTCGCACGCGGCAAATCTGTGGCTGATGCCGTGCAAGCCGCCAAGACATATCTGACCGAAGCCATTCGAAACAGCCTCGCCATCGGCCATGGGAAAGGGCCGACCGATCATTTCTACTTTCTCCGGAAGGATTAACACGAGGTGGTGCGGGCGCCGCAATCTCCTCTGACCTTCCTCTACATCGGCCTGGGATGGCTGATCCTTTCGTCCCTGCTCGGACTGGCGATTCTGATCGGCATCGTCCGCGGTACCCCTCTGCCTCCCGCCCTGCGGCTCATTCATGTTCATGGAGCGCTGGTCGGCGGTATCCTCCAGATGTTGCTGGCGGGTGTGCTCATGGGGGAACGGGGACATATCTCAACAGAAACTCGAGCACCTTCTTTCGTGCTTCTGCTGGTTCTTCTGAACGCAGCCACCATTGGGCTTTCCGTGGGCTTCTGGCTGCGCGACCATCGCCTTGTCGGTGCAGCAGGTCTGTTTTTGCTGGCCACGCTGCTCATGTCCGCCCGTACCGTGTGGCGGATGATCCGGCAAGCCGACCGGTCGTTTCTCCACCGGTTGTACTTCGGTTTGTCCGTATGTGGTCTTTATGCCGGGATCGGGGTGGGAGTAGCCATTGCGTTTCAATGGGTGCAACTGTGGCAGGGCCATGCCAGGTTGGGCCATATTCACCTGACTGTGTTTCTGTTCGCGATACTGAGCCTGGTCGGGTTAGTACGGTTGATATTGCCGGCTATCTTACGAGTCCGACTTCGTAGCGCCCGGCTCGATCTGGTGATTCTGACAGCTCTTCTACTGGGAACGTCCGGTCTCCTCACAGGATTTTTACTCTCTTCCGTATCCGTCCAGTTGATCGCAGGCGGGGTGCTCTTGATCGGCCTCGGACTGAATATCTACGATCTGTTCCGATGGTGGCTCGATGCCGGCCAGCCAGGGAATGCGTGGTGCGACCATCTTCTTGTATCGATGTTTTTTCTCCTCTTGAGCGCAATCTTAGGCATTGCCGTCGGTATCAACTCCCTTTGGCATCCTCCGCCCGTGCCCTATGGCACCTTACATATCATCGCCTATACCCACACGGCGTTTATCGGATTCCTGCTTCAAGGATTGTTCGGCGGTCTGTCGTACTTTCTCCCAATCTGGCTGGCTCAGCTGCGAGTCCCGAGCAACAAGAAACGCCCGGCCTACCTCGAGATTTTGACCGATATCATGAACCGGTGGCGCGCCGTGCAAATTTTTAGTCTCAGCTTCGGCACGCTCGGCCTAGCCGTGGTGGCAACCCTCACGTGGACGGTCCCGTTGGGATCTTTTGTGATCCACTTCGCGACCTGGTTCAGCGTTGGACTGCTTGCCATGAGTTTTGCGCTCTTTTGCGCGAAGGTCGCTCACCTGTCCGGCTACTACCCGGAAAGAGACCGGACTCACTAGCGGAGGATGTCGCCGCCTCTCCTTCCCTCTGCATGTCTCTGCTACAATCCGGCCATGGAACAAAACGTCGTCTTTCAGGATAGTTTCGGGCATCGCGTGTCCGGGATCCTGACCACTCCGAGTGATTCCACGGATAGACTGGCCGTGCTGTGCCATGGTTTTCTATCCAACAAAAATAGCACGACGAACAAAACGCTGACCCGAATGTTGGGCGAACAGGGTATCGCGACGCTTCGGTTCGATTTCTTCGGCCATGGCGAGAGCCAGGGACCGTTTGAGAACATCTCCGCGACAATCGGCGTCGCACAGGCGATGGCAGCGCTGGACGAGGCAGCCGTTCGCGGATTTCAGCACCTCGGGCTCATCGGGTCGAGCTTTGGCGGGCTGGTCTCCATTCTGGCTGCAGCACGCTGGTCTGACCGGCGCGGCCAGCCACAGGGAACTGCAACCGCGAGACCGGTGCTCTCATGTCTGGCATTGAAATGTCCTGTGGTAGATTTCAGCGAGGAACTACGGCTTGAATTCGGCGATGAGGGGATGCAGCAATGGAAAGCTACCAACACCATTCCCAATATCCTGGGCGATCCCGAACCGATCAGACTCGACTACGCGTTCTATGAGGATTCCATGAACCTCATCGCCTACGATCCCGCACGGACGATCCATGTTCCGACCCTCATTGTCCAAGGCGACTGCGATGAACTCGTTCCGCTCCACCAGAGTCGCCGCCTGTTTGAAGCTCTTGCCGGACCGAAACGCCTCGAACTCCTGCCGGGAGCCGATCACCGATTCAGCCGCGGGGAGGATTTCCGTAAGATGACCACCCTGTTGATTGACTGGCTGTCGGCCCATCTCGCCCATTGCTAGCGGGAATCCGTCGATCGGGGAACATCGTCCGTATCTCGTTCCTGTTCGGGCATCGCACGCTTCATGAGATAGGCTTCACAAAAAGCATTCTCCGCCTGCCGTGGACTCGCATTAACACCTAGTTGAAATACACCGATACCTCAGTATCCATCAGGCCTCCGCCCTGAGAGATGGTCCGCATGGAGCGAAGGGTTTTCCATGCATCGTCCTTCCTTCCTTGTACAAGCACTCGCTCCGAAACCAAGCCAGACAGGCCCTCCCGGTAAAATCGGTTCGTCAGAAAGCATTCTGCCTGGCCGGACGGGACGACGACGTGGCACATCGCTTGCTCCATTGTCTGCTCGAGATTTTTCGGGGAGGATTGCACCATGAATACTCCGACACGGTTTATTATAGTCGGCCTCGCTGGATGTCTTTGTTCGACGCTGCTCTATGCACTAATACCGAGCCAACTGGCGGCAGGAGAAAGACCGTCTCGCCATCGACATAGCTTGATCACCCGTCCCGAGGTCGCTGCTGCCCAGGCCAAAACCCCAGAGACAACTCGCGCTCCCAAGAATCCTGAAAAGGTCAAGCCGCTTTCGCTGCTGGCCCCGACCCGTTCTCCAAGTGATTCAACCAACCTGCCTCAGCCACAGGCCAGTCAGCCGGCTCCTAGCATCGCTCCCATTGCTTCCTCGACAGTGACGACGCTTTCCAATCAGACCACGACGACAGGGATCAGCATGTTCGGCTCCGCGCTGCTTCCCTCAGGAGGCATAGCTGTTCCTTCAGGAAAGGTGTCGAGCACGTTGCCTGTTGCGAGCAGCCAGGTAAATTCTTCGGGATCTAGCACAGCCCGCTCGACCAGTCCGTCCAATTCCCGGTCTGCTCGACTCTTGCTGTCGCGCCCTGACGTGACGGGGCTTCTTGTCAAACCCCTTATTGCTAAACCCAGCAAGCCTACTGTGGTTGCCCCGCCGCCCTCTCCGCCGGCTCCCACACCGGT
>DAISKX010000382.1:0-4506 GCA_036820725.1 Nitrospiraceae bacterium | reverse complement strand
GGCCGTAGGTTCGACCCCTACACGGCCCACCAATTTATCAACCACTTACATACGAAACACCGTCGGTGATCCACCCGACTGTGCTAAAGTTGTGCTAACGCTTGCAGGTCGATCCAAGATCTCCACCCCTTCCCGTAAGCTTTCCGGGTAGTGATGGGCATACCGTTGCGTCATGACGGGTGACTTATGGCCAAGCAACCGTTGGACCTTGTAGAGATCGACCCCCGCCTGTACGAGATTAGTTGCAAACGTGTGCCGCAGATCATGGAAATGAAAATCCTCGATCTCGGCCTTCCTCAACGCCAGGCGAAATGACCGGCGCAGGTGCCCGGCCTCCAACGGCGTGAAGACCTTGCTACAGAAAACTAACTCCGTCTTCAACGATCGCAGCTTGGCCTTCTCCTTCAGCACAGACAGCACCGTTTGGTTCATTGGAATAGTTCGCCGTTCGCCGTTTTTGGAGCGAAACACGGTGATTGTTCGGCGGCTAAAATCCACCCACCGCCAAGTCTGCTCTAAGATCTCACCCATCCGCATGCCAGTATGAAGCGCGAAGATGACAAGCTCGCGAAGCCAGGGCGCACAGACCCGGAGCAATCGCGCTTCTTCATCGAAAGTCAACCAACGGTCCCGCTGATTGTTCTCACGCTCCATCGACACCCGTGAGACCGGATTGTCGCGGCACCATTCCCACTCTCTCACTGCCAGATTGAACGCTTTTTTCAAGTTGGCAAGTTCACGATTGATCGACGCCGGTTTCAGGCCCGCCGCGTAGCGGCCGTTCTTGTATTCAACGATCAACTTCGGTGTGATTTCTGCCAAGAGACGGCCCCCGAAGAAGGATTTGAGACTATTCATATAGCCTCGGTAATGTCGAGGCTGAGACTTTCGGGCCGCATGTTCATTGAGATACCGTTCCATCAACTCATCGAAGGTTCTGGTGTTCTCTCCCACCACATCGAAGAACCGCCCCTCAATGATTTGAACCCGGACCTTCGCCAGAATCGATTCAGCCAACCGCCGGTCGGCGGTGCCGGTGGATCGCCGGACCTGCCGACCGTGATACATGAAATTCATCCACCAGACCTTGCCTTGTCGTTTAAACAGCCCCATCCTTATCCTCCTTCCCGATAGGGCTTGATCTGGTCTGGTTTCCCCGTGGGCGAGAATTATAGGCTTGCCCCTTAGCACGAGCAATGAGGGCATCCAGCTCGCTCCTGGGGCTTCCGCTAGGGATTGTTCGACTAATGCGAGGTGTAGTATCAACCCGAAACGAGGCCACCCAGGTCTCGATCTCATCACGTTCGAACCGTACAAGACCGTGTAGCTTTACACATGGAATTCTCCCCTGAGCGGCCCAGGCATAGAGGGTTGACGGCTTAATTTGCAAGCGCGTCGCTACTTCCTTGATCGTCAGAAGCATAAATCCCCTAACCTCAAGTACGATTTAAACGATGAAAGGGTCCTCCGTCTCCATCTGACCCATCCCATTAGGCTTATATCGTTTCGGTCGTAGAAGTGCCGTTGGCGAACCACCGAGTCGCGAAGCGTCCCGGTGTCACTTCCTCTTGGCTTCTTATCAGGCCCATATTCAAAAGAGAGTCCAGCGCGCGGTCTATGTCACTACCCGATCTGTTATTACTGAAGAGAGCATTGATGTCGGTCCGCGTCATTCCCTCGGGCTGCCTTCGCAATGCTTTCAGAATCTTGTCAGCCACCTCATCACCTACGGCACTTCCGAAGATATAACGGGCAGAGTCATGACAATATCTCCACACTTCCAGCCCAGCATAAAGATGCTCGACACGGATTTGGGGGGACTGATCCAATAGGGCGTAGAGACAACTAACCCGCCGCGCCAATGGGTCCGCACGTGAAACCACAGCACCTAATAGTCCAGCACGACCAGCGGACAAGTCTGGGTAAATCTCACACCACACCCGCCTCGCTCGATCATCAAACCCTATGGGTCCTGTCAATCTCCCAAACTGAATTGCTGCGACTAAGCGCCGTACCAGTGGCTCCAAATCCTCATCTCGGAGCTGTCCTCCTTCTGGTAAGCACTTCGAACGGCGTGCGCAGACCCATAGAAATCGATTGGCAAACCCATTGGCAGTTTCGGTTTCGTCTAGATACCGACGCAACTCATTGCGTGTAATGTGACCGATGATGGAGATATGAGCACCCGTAGCCGCCACAGGGTCATTCTTGGTGAGCACACGTAAGTTTCCATTGTCCCATGCCTGTCGGATAATCGCTGAAAGGGTGTTTCCATCCCGCTGTAGATGTCTCAGCACTAAGGCCAATTCACTCACATAAACGAGCATTCGTTTGTCCTCAACGCCGGGATCTACCCGGACCGTCTCATAGCCTACGATTTCTCTCTTCTCTTTAATTGGCTGTTCTTTGTAGATGGGATCTCTGACATGCCAGATCAGCCCTTCACCGGATGACAGCCCGCTAAAGATTCGTTGGGAGGACCAATCAGCGTCAGCCATCTGGAACAGTTGCTGAACGCGTCCCCATGAGGTCCCCTTTCGCCCTTTGGCCGTTTCTCCTACGAGAACGGCATACAGGTTGAGGGCGTGGGTGTCACCCTCAACCCGAAAATGCGGGCGTCGATTGAGGACATTTCCAAACGCAACAAGGGTCTGGACGAGGATGGCGGCGAGGTCTGCCTCCGTGTGAGGATCTATCGTAGAAACGATATCGCCAAGAAGCCCATGGTAGGCCTCCTTAGCGAGGGGCTGAGGCCATTCTTCTCGGCAAGTGCCTGTCCCATCTCTGGCAGGTTCGTAGCGGGCGGCACTCCGAGCAATTTGGTTTACCTCCGAGGCGTCTAGAGGCGGATTACACTGTAAACGGTTTGCAATCATCAGAGCCTGCCTGATGGCCTCCTCGTCCATACCCTTTCTGCGCATTGCCCCTGCGAGGCTCATAAGGAATTTATGGCGGCTTCCTTCAGAATAACTGGTCTGACGCGGACCATTTTGTGAAGAACTCTGCCGACTCATTAGCCTGAACAACCACTCTGGCATCGCGACGAGAGATACATCTTCTGGGTGACATGCGCTTTCCCATCGATACGGCTCTCCTGAAGGATGGATACTAGGCGGGGCAACCACATAGCCTCCATCAGCTTTTACTTCCACGCCGGAACTCAGTGTCTTGTTTTTTATAATTCCTCCTGGGTGCAAGAAAAAAATGTGCGCTCCACCTCCACCCGTAAGACTTCTCACCGTATCTGGGAGCTCCCCATGTTCTTTTTCCAAATGCCAGAGGTTATCGTTCCCCCCACTACGAGGATCGATGTCCAATACGACTAGGCATGCCTCCCCACCAGTTCGGATTCCCACATTGGCATTCGGATAACGCGTCCACCATTGACGGATTATTTTCTCGTTGGTGGTCGCATTTTGAAATCCGTTAGGAACAAGGGCGACTAAAGGCCTTTTTGACTTCGCCAGAAGGGGAAGCACTGACCAACCACGTTTCGCATAGTCCAATGCTGCGGCAAGAAATGGTGATTCTTCGGAATCGTTCATAACGGTTACACTTCGCAATTGTCCTTGATTTCAAAAAACACCCGGCGGGGGGAGTTGGTGTCTCATCTCCCCACGCCGGGCGTTTGGTCAACTCTCGCTATCTGTGCTTTCGTCCTCATCCTCGGTTCCCAACGCATCGCGGATGAGGTCGTAAGCCTCTTCGAGAGCTTCCTGAAGAACCGCGACACGATGCTCAAGCTCGGCTTTGATTGCCATGACAATCACCTCCTCACAATGTAAGGTTTCGGCCCTTGCGGTCTCTCATTCGTCTATATTTCTGATGCCTTATGCGAACAATTTCAGAAACGCGAAAGTAAAGTCGTCCATTCCGTCGAAGTGGGAAAAGGGTTCGTCCAATAAGCCGGTATAGATGCCGAAGGGTGATGCCCAAGAAACTTCTAGCCTCTGTGGATGACACAACCCCATGGTGCCTCATGGGTCTTTCCCAAACATGCCCCTGTCTAATCACGTGCACCTTATGATTCAGAGATGTCATAATTTGATGTGACCTCATATGTTAGGGAACGGTATCCACTTCCTCATTCGGAAAACATGGGCAAAAATAACCGTATGAATATGTTCTTAAACATTCAGGGAAACACGCCCGAATATTGGCTTCGAGTATTGCGAGAAAATCCGCTCCCCAACATGGCTCATGTGGCGTATTGCCCAGGCTGTGCCAGGCCCAAAATGAGTGGACCACTGCCTGCAGGACAAAAAATCTCTAAATGCTCAGTGTGCGGGGAACAGACGCAGGAAGTGCCCATATCCTTCTATTCTGAACTGAGCGCCTTCCTGGAGGGGCAGTATCGAAGCAGTAGCAGCCTCCTTTCACGAGTGAAGGCGGAATTTCCATCCTGGCCTCCTTTTCCCAAACTTGAGGGCCCCCTCGCTTGGCTCAAAAGTGCTTGGGACGACGCGCCCCGGCCACGGGGGAGACCCCAAGAAATAAAGATGCACC
>DAISKX010000381.1:0-4526 GCA_036820725.1 Nitrospiraceae bacterium | reverse complement strand
ACACGGAACGCGCCTTCCCAGTTGGTATTCTTCTCGCTGCGGAACGGCGTCATGCCGCCGTCCGCTCAGCTGTTCATGTGCGGCCCATTGTCGGTGGTGTACACCACGATCGTATTATCGGCGATGCCCAACTCGTCTAGCTTGTTGAGCACGGTTCCGACGTTCTTGTCGTGATCGATCATCGTGTCATGGTAGGGGCTTTGCCAGCGTCCCGACTGGCCCACGCTCTCCGGCTTGGGATGAGTGCGGAGATGCATGTGGGTGAAGTTCACCCAGACAAACATCGGTGTGCCGGACTTGGCCTGTTTCTCAATGAACCCCGCTGCGCGGGCGGCGATGTCATCGTCGATGGTTTCCATGCGCTTCTTGGTCAATGGACCGGTGTCTTCGATCTTCTGCGTCCCGTCGGGCATGGCAAAGCTATGGATCACGCCGCGCGGACCGAATCTCTTGCGGAAGTTGGGGAATTCGGACTCCTTCGGATAATCGGGAAGTTCCGGCTCCTCCTCGGCGTTTAAGTGGTAGAGATTGCCGTAGAACTCGTCGAAGCCGTGGTTCGTCGGCAACATCTCGTCCTTGTCGCCCAGGTGATTTTTACCGAGCTGACCGGTCGCATAGCCCTGCGCTTTCAGTAATCCGGCAATGGTCGGATCTTCCTTCCTCATTCCAAGATCGGCTCCCGGCAGTCCGACCTTGCTCAGGCCGGTACGGTAGACGCTCTGTCCCGTGATGAATGCCGCGCGCCCTGCCGTGCAACTCTGTTCGGCATAATAGTCGGTGAACAGCAGGCCTTCCTTTGCGACTCGGTCGATATTGGGTGTCTGGTAGCCCATCAGCCCTTTCGAGTAGGCGCTGATGTTGCTTTGTCCGATGTCGTCACCGAAGATAACGACGATGTTGGGTTTTTTATCGGCTGCCGCAGCCTGAGCAGGCCATGGACCGAGCATCATCGTCGTGAGGGCAAGCAGCATGAGACCGGCTGCACTGCGCCTGCGGATTCGCGGATGATCTGTTACGTGTGTCTTCGTCATCGGTCACTCTCCTTTCATGGGTATCTTCTTTCTGCATCGTTGACGAACTGCTCGATCACTCTCCCTGTGCTCTTCCTCTCTCCGCTCCTCGCGTTACTTGCCGCCTTGCTGGAGCGTCTCCAACACCTGGTCGAGGCTGAAGCTTCCGACTTTCTGGCTGGGAGGAAATTCTTTGAACGAGGCCAAAAATCTGCCGATGTATTGCTGCGCCGGCATGAGCAGAAACACACGCTCAATTCGCCAGCGATCGTAATCTAGGCCGATATGGTCGGCTACCTCGAACGGATCGGAACGAAGGTTGAAGAGCTTGGGAAGCCGCAAGGTCACAAAGGGTTCCTGCCAGACATCGAATCCGTGAGCGCTTTGCTCGGCAAACACCAGCTTCCATTGGTATCGCAGCCCCACCAGCGAACCGTCATCGTTGAAGTAGAAAAATTCATGCCGGGGGTTTGGCGCTTTGCCGGCGAGATGATCCATCTGATTATATCCGTCCAGGTGGACTTTGAAGGTTTTGTCCCCGACCTTCATACCCTTCACGAGCTTTTCCTTCACGTCTGGATCCCCCGCCGCGGCGAGGAGAGTGGGGATCATGTCTTCGTGGGCAAAGATATCGTTGTTGACGGTGCCGGGCTTGATGACCCCGGGCCAGCGAATGGCAGCCGGCACGCGGTAGCCGCCTTCCCAGTTGGTCGCTTTCTCGCCACGGAACGGCGTCGTGCCGCCATCTGGCCAGCTAAACGATTCGGCTCCGTTGTCGGTGGAGTACATGACGATGGTGTTCTCCTCAAGGCCCAGTTCCTTGAGCTTGTTGAGCAACTGGCCGACCATCGCATCGTGCTCGACCATGCCGTCAGGATAGATCCCAAGCCCGGTCTTGCCTTCGCTCTCCTTCTTGAGGTGCGTGAAGATGTGCATGCGGGTAGAGTTCCACCACAGAAAGAACGGCTTGTTCGCTCCTTTGCGCGCTCCATATAGTCGAGCGAGATCTTCGTGACTTCCTCGTCAATCGTCTCCATGCGCTTTTTGGTGAGCGGCCCGGTGCTCTCGATCTTCTGCGTGCCGTCCGGATTCGCCAGGTGTGGATGACTCCGCGTGTGTTGTACCTCTTGATCATTTCCGGATCTTTGAAGTAGTCCACGTTCTCCGGCTCTTCCTCAGCGTTGAGGTGGTAGAGCGAGCCCATGAATCGTCAAAGCCGTGCGCGGTGGGCAGGTGCTCATCGCGGTCGCCGAGGTGGTTCTTGCCGAACTGGGCGGTCATGTATCCCTGCCCTTTCAGCAGCTGGGCGAGGGTGACGTCCCGCTCCTGCAGCCCTTCCTTGGCGCCAGGCAGACCGACCTTGAGCAGGCCCGTCCGGAAACCGACCTGGCCCGTGATGAACGCCGCGCGGCCGGCGGTGCAGCTCTGCTGGTCATACCAGTCGGTAAACAACGCGCCTTCCTTCGCGATGCGGTCAATGTTGGGCGTCTTGTAGCCCCATCATGCCTTGGTTGTAGGCGCTGACATTCCAATAGCCGATGTCATCGCCCCAAATGACGAGAATGTTCGGTTTCTTGTCCGCCGCATAGGACGGAATGGGGGATAAAAACGTTCCCAAGGCGATGACGAACAATGAGGAAAGACTGACTAGCCAACCCAATCTCTTCATGCTGTGCCTCCTCGTCTGGATGATCCGAATTCTGGGAACCCATTCATGAGAGCCGGCTGATGGTTATTCCTGATGAACGTAGAGTCTTCTCTGTGATTCCGGTACTGTCAGTATTGACAGGTGCTTTCATCACGGCACGGCTTCCCTTCCATCGGCATTTCTCACCCGGCCTACTTGCGTCACTCATCTGGAAAATCATTTATGGTTTTCTTGCACACTGAAACATTGTCCGCCGCCGTTTCTCGGAATACTGCCCGTGCTCGGGTCAAAAGAGATACGTTGCGCCAAACGATACGTTTGTATTGTGCACGATGTCTTCCTCAAAACTCTGCCTTCGCTGCGACCGCTGGAATCCAGCCAGGAGGGCGACACGGTCAGCCACGCGATAGCGGAAGGTCACCTCGCCCTGCCAGACGGTTTCGTGCCCGCCTTTGCGCTCATCCCCTTCGATCCCGCTGGTCCAATTGTTGCGCTCGAAATGCAGACCGACTTCAACCAAAACCCGCTCGGTCACCTCCGCTTCAAGTCCGATCGTGGCGTAATGGTTGATGTAAGACGTGTCGTCCCTGAACTGCGGCTGGTTCCGTCCATCTGCCAACCCTCTCTCGTAGTGATAGCCGAGGACAAGCGCGTAATGCTCTGCGAAATGCCAGAGGACATGCGGGCCTATCGTCCAGAACGTCGTGTCACGTTGCGCGAACGCTTCGTTGTATAAACGAGCGCCATATCTGGCCAGGAGCCGGACTTCCCACTGTTCCGACAGATTGCGTTCTACCCTCACAGAGCCGACGTGGCTCGTCATCCGCTCCTCTTCAATCGACTCGGTACTCCGGCTTTCATTGTCTCCCAATAGGAGATTCGGTGTGGCATAGTAGCGCAGGCGGACCCTCGTAGCCGGATCAATGTGGTGGAGCGCCTGCACGCCGAAGCTTCCATGATTGAACCGTGGGTTGACCGCATAGACGAAGGCTCGGCCTCGGAAGGATAGCTCCGTACGACCCAACTGTGAGCTCAAGGCTTTCGTGACACTGACATCCGGCTCGAAGACCATATCCGATCCCTTACCGGTCAGCGAACTATCCAATACCGGTTGTGTGGGATCGCCGTGGAGGTTGAGACGGCGTGTGGCTGAGAACAATGCCACATCGTCCGTGTAAAAGAGGTTCCCGGTAGCGCTCGCGGACCATTCGGCGTTCGCGGGAGAGGCGACCGCCAACAGGCAGATGAGCCTCAACCAAGCGATCGCAAACGGCAGAAGGCTCTCGCAGCGATGCTGCATATCTTGTCTCCCGCAGCGACTTGGTGAATGTCGAACGGCCGCGGCGCAACTCTATTCACCACACGAAACGGTGGATATCATCCCTTCCGCGCCTGCTCGTTCGACCCGATACCTTAAAAACTCGGGAACATGTAGCGAAAGCCGCCCTCGATGTTCCAGTCATAGGCGCCGATCACATCCCGTCCCCAAATCCCGACACCTGGACGCACATACACACCGAATCTCCCGATCAGACTCCGCCCGACCTCGAATTCGAGGGTCATACTGCTTTTCCCGCTTCGTTCCCAATCGACTTGCCAAATTCCTTGCACAATCGTCCACCATCGTTCCGCCCAGATCGTATTGACTTGCCCAATCGCTCGCGTGAGGCCGACGGCCTGGCGTGCCGGGTCGCCTCCGACAGAGACTTGGTGCTGGAACACTCCGAACAGGAAGGAGTCCAATCGAGGGAGAAACCGTGCTGTGGCAAGAAAGAGTCCAGCGGTGTATTTCCCCGACCCCAAGGTGCGGTCGTCCGCAGCCGGGAACGTGCCGACCGCCCCGATGAGCAGGGCATACTCAGGTGTGT
>DAISKX010000380.1:0-4538 GCA_036820725.1 Nitrospiraceae bacterium | reverse complement strand
GCTTCCCGTCCACGCATTCGTGACAGACAAGCATCTCTTGGATAAGGGGCTCACTAATTACTGGGGCTATAACACGATCGGGTATTTTGCGCCCGATCCCCGCTATGCCGCCGCGCCAGGACGCGGCATTACGCAATTCAAAACGATGGTCAAGACGCTTCACAGTGCCGGCATCGAAGTCATTCTGGATGTCGTGTACAACCATACGGCCGAAGGTAATCAACTAGGGCCTACGTTGTCATTTCGAGGCATCGACAATGCCACCTACTATCGTCTCGTCGCGGACAATCCGCGTTACTACATGGATTATACGGGCTGTGGAAACAGTCTGAACGTCCGGCACCCGCGCACGCTGCAACTCATCATGGACAGCCTTCGCTATTGGGTGCTGGACATGCACGTCGATGGTTTCCGGTTTGATCTCGCGTCCACTCTTGCCCGTGAACTGCACGATGTGGACCGGTTGAGCGCGTTCTTCGATATCATTCACCAGGACCCGGTACTGGCGCGCGTCAAACTGATCGCCGAACCCTGGGACCTGGGTGAAGGCGGATACCAGGTTGGAAACTTTCCTCCCGGCTGGGCGGAATGGAATGGGAAATATCGCGACACCATCCGCCGATACTGGAAGGGCGACGGAGGACAAGTGGCGGAATTGGGATATCGTCTGTCGGGCAGCAGCGACCTCTATGAAGGGAGCGGCCGGCGGCCTCATGCGAGCATCAATTTCGTGGTCGCTCACGATGGGTTCACGCTTCATGACCTCGTTTCGTACAATGACAAGCACAACGAAGCCAACGGCGAAGACAATCGCGATGGCACCGACGACAACCAGAGCTGGAATTGCGGGGTTGAAGGTCCGACCGATGACCTCGCGATCAATGCGCTTCGCCAACGGCGGAAGCGCAACATGTTGACGACGCTCTTTCTTTCTCAAGGCGTGCCGATGCATTGCATGGGTGATGAGGTCGGGCGGACCCAGCAGGGCAACAACAATGCCTACTGTCAGGACACTGAGATCAGCTGGTTCAATTGGAACTGGGCCAAACCAGATCAGGAGTTGTTCGATTTCACGAAATTTCTCATCGAGCTTCGCCAGAAACACCCGGTCTTTCATCGACGGCAATTCTTTCAAGGTCGCCGCATTTACGGGGCGGAGGTCAAGGATCTGTCGTGGTTTAGGCCGGATGGAAAGGAAATGACTGATGAGGATTGGAGCCAGGGGCACGTTCGTTCTCTCGGGGTGAGATTCGCTGGCGACGCCATCGCAGAAGTGGACGGCTACGGTAATCCGATCAAAGACGACACCTTCTTGATGTTGCTGAACGCGCACCATGAACCGATGACATTCGTTCTCCCCGCCCATAAGCGTGGGGTCCGCTGGGAACTGGTTTTTGATACCAGGGAGGGCCTACCGAGTGGGGCTCGTACTCAATATCTCAAGGGCGGAGAATCGTACGATCTCGAATTCCGGTCGATGGCTGTATTGAAGCTGAAGTCCAAGTGACTATGCACCACGTCAAGTGTCATTCGTCAACCGTCATTCGTGAAGCAGTGCAAGACTCGACAAACGTCATGCGTCAATCGTCAATCGGTGAAGAAAACAAGTTCTCTCTTGATTTACGGTTGACGAATGACCGTTGACAACTGACGATTCACGGTGCATCTCAAGAAGAGAAAGCGGTTGACGACTGACGGTTGGCAATTGACGTGGTGCATGATGAGTAATGCGGGCTAGGAACCGCCCCAGATAGAACTAGGGATTGTGCCAGTCCCCTCCCGGTACCCTTCACAGTACAACTGTATCGTCACTGGTCCAATTCTGAAATGGAGGTCTCGCATGAACACCGATCAATTCAAAGGCAAATGGAATCAGTTCAAAGGGGAGCTCAAAAGAAAGTGGGGCAACTTCACAGACGACGATCTGACGAAGATCGAGGGTGATTACGACAAGTTCAAAGGCTCTCTTCAGGAACGATACGGGGACAAAAAGGAAGAAGTCACCCGTTGGGCCGACGACTGGTATCAGCAATCCAAGGATCCGTCTGGAACTCATACCGGCAACCTATAACCATTAGGTGCATATGCACGGTGGAAGTCAGACATCAACGAGTAGGTGGCGCCGCTTGAACGGTGGCGTCACACCACCTCGATCGTATGACACGCCCGCGACAGTGATGGGCGTCGGATTGCTCGGAGTGTTGATGGCTGCCGGCCTGGTGCTGTGTGGATATATGACCCCAGTGGTCGCGCAGCCGCGGAGCGATCCGCAACAGGACCTGTTCCCGGCTAACCTCGTACTTGAGCTCAGTGACGAACACATCTCCGGAGATGGGCGTCAGGTCATAGGCACACCACTCTCCCCTTCGAGAGAAACTTTTGACGACCTGCTCCTCATTGAACATGCCCGCCAACCAGAGCTCAGTCACCACCAAATGGCACACCGTGATCGACAGGAGAATGTGACACCGAAACCCCAAAATCAGGTCGATGCAACCCGACGGAAGAACCTGCATCAATGACTGACGCACCGCTGCGGCAAAGAGACACCGTGATGCGCAGCACCGGCTGCACCATGCTCGCCGCCCTGGCGCTATGTGTCCTCGACATTCCGATGGGAGTGAGACCAGTATCGGCCGATTCATACTTCCTCGACGACATCGATAAGAGCCTGGTGTCCATCGGAGGCCGGGCCGCCTACATCGATCCATTTGATGCCAGCCCGAAGTGGTATGGCGGCGCGCAAGTCCGCCTGCATCTGGGCCAGATCTTCGCGGTCGAAGGTTCGGTCGACTACCGGGAAAAGAAATTTGACAATACCTTCACCCGCACATACCCGGTGCAAGTGTCCGGATTGATCTACCTTCTTCCCGGAAAGAGGCTGAGTCCTTTTCTATTGGGTGGCGGCGGCTGGTACTACACCCAGGTGAAGGGTCCGGGTGGATTTGACGATACACAGAACCGATTCGGATTGCATGCGGGCGGCGGGCTCCAGTGGATGCTGAATCACCATTGGTCCATTGACGGCACGTATCGTTATGTCTGGCTGGAAAAATTGCAGTCCAGGGACGACAACATCGTGGACAAAAAGTATGACAATAACGCCCATATGGTCACAATCGGCCTCAATTTCCATTTCTAACGGTGAAGCAGACGGCCTCGATTCCGGTAATGCGTGCTTCCTGCCTGCTCACAATCGGCCTCGTGGTTCTGTTCTGCCTGCAAGCCCAGTTCTCGCACGCGGCCGACGATTCCTATATCGCGGGGTATGCAGCGGCGGTCTTGGAACACGAATTCAATGTCACCGACGCGACGATTCAGGTGGAAAACGGGATGGTCACCGTGACCACGAAGACGATCGGGAGGGTGGACCGCGGAAAGGTCCTCTCTGCGCTAAAAAAGATCCCGGGGGTCAAGAATGCGGATATACGGATTCAGGACAGTGCCGGGGCTCCGGCCCCTTCCCTTCCTGCAGAGGGCGTACACCCGTCCGGCCAGGGCGAGGAAGCGGTAATTTCCGGCCCACAGTCCAAATGGCTGGGGCGCGGACTCCTCTTCTCCCCGTTGCATGCCGATCCACGGTGGCCACATTTTTCGGCGATCTATCGCAACTTCACCTCGGGGTTCGGCCTGGAAGGGGGCTTCTCCGGGAATTTCGGCGAAACGTTTTCCATCTACCGGAGCAAGGCGCCATTCGGGGGAGAATGGGGCCTCAGCGTGCAAGGAGGGGTCTTCAGCATTTTCGATGTGGGCAA
The DNA here is from genome assembly GCA_036820725.1 of Nitrospiraceae bacterium. GTDB lineage: Bacteria > Nitrospirota > Nitrospiria > Nitrospirales > Nitrospiraceae > DASSBQ01. The sequence goes on along the minus strand of DAISKX010000380.1, from coordinate 783 downwards.
GCAATCGATCGACCTCATAAATGCGGATTACCTGGTGGGGGTCATGGCGAGCTATCGCAATGGCGGGTTGTCGGGATTTATCAGGCTTCACCACCAAAGCTCACACCTGGGCGATGAATTCCTTGTCACCAACCCCGGGGTCGATCGGATCAACCTCGCTTTTGAGGAGCTGGATACCAAGTTGTCCTTTGAACTCGCGACCTGGTTGCGGGTGTACGGAGGCGGCGGATATCTAGTGCATCGCTATCCGGCAATCGGCCGGGGAACAAGCCAGTGGGGTGTGGAAATGACTAGTTCCCGCACGTTCTTCGGTGGACGGTTACGCCCCGTTGCCTATGCCGACTTCCAGGCCAATGAACGGTCCAATTGGAACGTCGCGCGGTCGCTCATGGCCGGCTTTCAGTTTGAAAATGCCCGTATCGGCGACCGGCAGATTCAGATTCTGGCCGAGTACTTTGCCGGTCCCTCACCGGACGGACAATTTTATCGGCAGAAGGTGGAATGGATTGGAATGGGCATCCACTTCTATTTCTAACCATGTGGAATGAGACATGATGAATGAGGAATACCAGCAGATTTGATGGGTGCCGGATCATATGGACCATTAATGTAGGGGTTCAACATGGAAAAACAATGCGCGCATCCGCCATGTACCTGTCCGGTGTCGCCTGGGAAAGAGTTTTGTTCGGATCAGTGCCGTAATATCCGCCCAATTGCGGCGGGCCAGTGCAGTTGCAAGCATCCTGGATGTCACGCAGGGGGTCCTAAACAAGGAGGCTAACA
>DAISKX010000379.1:0-4542 GCA_036820725.1 Nitrospiraceae bacterium | reverse complement strand
GGTCCATCAAATGGCAGGATTCGACGTAGAGAAGGCGCGGACGGACTTGAAAATTCCCACCGGTCATGAGCCGGTGGCCATGATCGCGGTCGGGTATCCCGGCGGTCCCGACATCTTGCCGGATAGGTTGAAACAGCGCGAATTGTTGCCGCGGGAACGGACACCGATCGCCGAGTTTGTCTTTTCAGCAGAGTGGGGTACTCCGGCACAGTTTCTTCAGTGAATTAGGAAGGCAACGACATGGCCGGATTGACGGGAAGAGCGTCGTCGTGACGTCGGCTCATCCGCATCGACGATCCCCGCCGAGTCGAATAGGTTTGTTACTGTTTGGCGGTAAGCGTTTTGACCGGGACGGCGAGATCTTGAAGTTGTGATTCGTGCCCGCTCAGATCCTTCTTCGAGCGAATGAGTTGTTGCAGCGGTTGAAAGTCTTTGGCGCCGGCGTTGACGGAGAAATACGCGCGCAACCGGTGATCTTTGAGATAGAGCATGGTGAATGACCGCGCCTCGAGGTTGCCGCGAACCACCACCTGATCATGTTCGCTTTCGTCACCGGCGAACTCCAGATGTAGGTCGAAGATATCGGACCACACATAGGTGATGAGGTCATACGCGTCCCGCCCTCCCGCCATGTTCTTCGCCGCGAGTTGGCCGGAATACTCCGCATGACCCCAGTGCTCCACCCGGCGGCGCTTCCCGAACACCGGATCGAGATAATTGATGACGTCACCGGCCGCATAAATATCGGGATGAGACGTCCGCATGAATTCGTCTACGACCACGCCATTGCTCACCGTGAGGCCGGCGTCCTTGGCCAACTCCACATTCGGCACAATACCGACACCGACACACACGAAGTTGCAAGGAAGGGTCACCCCGGAGCGCAGCGACACCGCCAGTTTGTCGTGATGCCGCTTGATGCGATGCACCATCTCGCTCGTCCGGAAGGTCACACCTTTCCCGGTGCAGTATGCTTGAATCGTCTCCGCCAAACTCGAATCGGCAAAGCGGGACCAGACATGGGGTTGGGTTTCGATGACGGTCACATGCACACCGAGATGCGTGAGTGAGGCGGCCATTTCCAGCCCGATGAAGCCCGCTCCGATGACCACCGCGCGCGCCTCGTCCGACGCATGTTTCACGATCGCCATCGCATCATCCAGCGTCCGCACATAGTGAACCCCTGGCAGGTCGGCCCCCGGAATGGTGAGATGAACGGGCCGACTTCCGGTAGCGATCAGGGCCTTGGCAAAGTGGAAGCTGCGGCCATTGGACAGACGTGCCGTTTTTTCATGCAGATGGAGATGCTGAACGGCCGTACCGAGCAACAAATCGATCCGCTGGTCGCGATAGACCGAGGCCGCGTCATAGAAGACCTGGTCCCTGGGCTTCTCGCCACGGAGGAATTCCTTGGTGAGTGGAGGGCGGTCGTAAGGAAGATGGTCTTCCTCGCTTACGAGCGTAATGGTCGCCTCCGCATCGAGTTGCCGGAGCTGTTTGGCGGCTTGATTGGCCGCGAGCCCACCGCCGATCAAGAGATAAGAAGTGCTTTCCATCACATCACCTCGACCATGAAATAATGCCTCAAGGATACGCCAAGACTGAAGTTAAATGCATGGCGAAATAACGGGAGTGAAGGGAAACGCGATGGTCGCGTTCCGCGTATGAAATCTTGTATGGTTGTTCTCTACTGGCCCTCCTTTGGTCCGTACAAGCGATGGACGGTCTCCATCAACTCGAACTGATCATTCTCCTGCTGGTGGTCGTGCTGGCATTGACGACCATCGCCGAGAAGCTGCTCATCCCCTATCCCATCTTACTCGTAATCGCAGGCCTTGCGCTGGCGGTGATTGCCGGGATTGCCGGTCGTGCATCTCGATCCCGATCTCGTGTTTCTCGTGTTCCTGCCGCCTATTTTGTGGGCGGCCGCCTACTTCACATCGTTTCGCGAATTTCGCGCAAATCTTCGGCCGATCGGTCTGCTCGCGGTCGGCCTTGTACTCGCGACCACAGGGGCCGTCGCCGCCGTGGCCCGCGCCCTCCTGCCCCCCATAGGCTGGCCTGAAGCGATTGCCCTGGGGGCCATCGTCTCACCCCCGGATGCAGTCTCGGCGATCGCCATCGCGAAACGCTTACAAATTCCAGGCCGTGTCGTCACGATCCTGGAAGGAGAGAGTTTAGTCAACGACGCCACGGCGCTCGTGCTGTACCGCGCCGCTGTGGTCGCCGTCGTGAGCGGACGGTTCGTGTTCGGCAAGACACTCATGCACTTCGTGTTCGCAGCGGCGGTGGGCGTCGCCGTCGGACTCGCGGTCGCCTTCCTCGCGAAGCAGGCCCTCAAATTTACGAAGGACAGCTTTACAGAGATCGCCGTCACCCTCTTGGGACCATACATCGCATGGGTCGTCGCGGAGCAGATGCACGCGTCCGGCGTGCTGGCCTGTGTCGCGGGAGGGCTGTATGCGCGGCGATATTTCAGTACGATCGTTGCGCCGATGACCCGCATACAAGCGAGAGCGGTCTGGGATCTCCTCATCTTCCTGCTCAACGGTGCGATCTTTATCCTCATCGGCCTGCAACTCAGCACGCTTCAGAGTGCGGTACCGTCCGATCGTATGACTTCCCTCATCCTCGTCGCGACGCTCGTCAGCGCCACCGCCATCGGTATGCGATTGATCTGGGTCCCGGCCATAGCCGTCATCTCGAGGCTGGTCAGTCCGAGTCTGCGGAAGCGCGATCCCATGCCTCCTTGGTCGCAATTGTTCATCATAGGGTGGACCGGCATGCGGGGGATCGTCACCTTGGCCGGAGCGCTGGCGCTTCCCCTGACCACCGCTACGGGGGCACCCTTCCCGTTTCGAGCGGAAATCATTCTGATCAGCTTCGGGGTCATCCTGGCCACGCTCGTCCTGCAGGGCCTCTCGCTCACGCCGTTGATTCGCGTCCTGCATCTCGAAGCCGATCAGTCACAGGAGGGAGAGGAACGGCATGCAAGAGTACGTGCGGCCGAAGCGGCCCTTGCACATCTCGACGGATTGGCCGATGAAACCTGGCCCGTGGCCGAGCACCTTGATGAGTTGAAGGTCCACTATGGCAACCGCATGGATCGGTATGCCAAGGACGGCAACGGTGAGACATTGTGTACTCCGGAAGAGGCCGCTGCGTTCCGGCGTCTGCGCCATGAAACCCTGACGGCGGAGCGTCTGGCGGTGATTCGTCTCAGGAACGAGGGAGTGATCGGCGACGAACTGCTGCATCGTCTGGAGCAGGAGCTGGATGTCGAAGCGTTGCGGCACGGGCTGGGCGAAGAGCGGGTTTCGTCGACGGATCAACAGAAATAGCGTGCCTCCCCGGACCCCGTGACAACGGTCGAAGCGCGTAGTACGCTGAGAGTCAAAGGTTGTGTGAGAAGGGAAGGAAGGACGCCCAGCTATGGCGGACGTGAAGAAAAAGCTCCCGGCCAATGTCACCGGAAACTTTTTTGTCGACTCGACCTGCATCGATTGCGATGCATGCCGGCAATTGGCGCCGGCCAGTTTCGAAGAGGTCGGAGACTACTCGGCTGTGTTGCGCCAGCCGGAGACGGACGAGCAGATCCATAAAGCCTACCAGGCATTACTGGCCTGTCCGGTCGGGTCGATCGGCACCGAGCGGAGCGACAGGGACAAACTGAAAGTCGCGCGCGACAGCTTTCCTATACACATGGAAGACGGGGTCCATTATTGCGGTTTCAACTCAGAAAAATCATTCGGGGCGAATAGCTTTTTCGTGCAACATCCCGACGGCAACTGGCTGGTCGATTCTCCCCGCTACATCAAGCAACTCGTGGAGTTTTTTGAACGGAATGGGGGTCTTCGATATATCTTTCTGTCGCACGAAGACGATGTCGCGGACGCCGGCAAGTACGCCAAACATTTCGGTGCGAAGCGGATCATCCATCGTGAGGATGCCGACGCCGTTCCGGATGCCGAATGGATCATCGAGGGAACCGAGGCGGTCAGTCTCGCCCCGGAGTTCCTAGTTATTCCCGTTCCAGGCCACACGCCGGGCAGCGCCGCACTCCTTTATAAAGATCGGTTTCTCTTCACCGGCGATCATCTCTGGTGGGAGCCTGATACTCAGGCCCTCGAATCGCCGCGACAATTGGTATGGAATCACTCCGCCTTGCTTGGGTCGATCGCGAGACTCTCTGCCTATCGTTTCGAATGGGTCCTGGCCGGTCATGGAGATCGGATTAAGCTGCCCGCCGATCGGATGAACCAGGCACTACGATCGCTCATGGCACGCCGGGGCAGCGCATCGTCGCGTCCTCTCTCCGTCGTCTGATTCGATGGCTGATTCTCTTCAGTTCCTCGCGGATCATGGCGCGGCGCTCCTCTTTTGGACGATCTTGATCGAGCAAGCGGGGCTTCCCATTCCGACCTTCCCGCTACTGATCGCCGCTGGTGTACTGGTCGCTGCGGGCAAAATGAGTGTCATGACCGTCCTCCTTGTCCCATTGGCGGCGTCCCTTCCTCCCGACATGGCCTGGTACTATGTCAG
>DAISKX010000378.1:0-4544 GCA_036820725.1 Nitrospiraceae bacterium | reverse complement strand
GTTTATTTTTCCCTATGCGGGACGCCATTTGAGGGAGGTTTTCGCGGAGGCTGCGCACGGGGCGGGGTTAAAGCCGTTCAGATTCCATGATCTCAGGCATACATTTGCATCCAGGTTAGCCATGCAAGGCGCGAATGACAGAACCATCATGGCACTGGGAGGTTGGCGATCTCCCGCAATGCTGTCGCGCTACGCCCATCTTTCCCCAACCCACCTTTGGAAGGCGGTGGAGGGACTCGTCATAACCGGAACCGGGAGTAAAACCGGGAGTGGCCACGAAAGTGATCGGACTGATTCGAGGCAAGCAGTTGAAAAATATTGGTGAGCCGGCTGGGACTCGAACCCAGGACCCTCGCCTTAAAAGAGAGAATCGTGCGAAGGTGACTGAGTACTATCCAGTGTGACTGAGTTGGATGACTTTCATTGAAATCCGAGATGTTGGCTCGTTTCTTCGCCGCTTCATGGGACATCCTCAAAGGCGTCAGCAATCGCAGCACTGTAAAGGGCGCGGTAAACGATTGCATGCGCTCATGTTGTTCCGCAAGCGGCGGCATGACCGTCCAGTGATTATAGACATGGGCCACACTGTGCTTTTCTAACAGCCGAGCATATCGCTCACCGAGTAGTCCTGGATTCCGGGTCTCGACGGCGTACCGAAAGTCCTTTGGGAGGGCTCCTAAAAACGCGTCGAGGCGGGAGAAGAACTCATCGGCTGGTAAGCCGTGCCGTTGAAATTCAAACAGGAACGGCCCGGCATGTGGCAGAAAGTTGTCGTCGCGATAGGGTTGCAGCACCAGTTCGGTGAAGGCTTGGGCATCGAGAAAGCGTATGTTTGGCTGGCCCGCGTTCGCACCATAGCGGCCATGTTGGGCATAGGTCGGGATGGTGATTTCTTCCCACACCTTGCAGCACACCTCGAAGCCTTCCGGAACTTGCGTCAGATACCGCTTGAGTTGATTCGCAGTCGGAGGACGGTAAAAGGTGGCATCATTCCCCACCGTGCGAAAGAGCGGTTCTTCCTTATAGAGATATTGGCAGTATTCCCCGAGAGCCTCCCGCGCAAAGGTCGTCTTGCCATCTTGGCGTTTGTAGACTTGGCCCTTCCAGCCTTCATAGGTCCATGTCGAAGTGCCAAGCCGGACGAAACGAAGACAGAAGTAGCGGTCGGCGGGTCCATCGGAAACAGAGTCATCTCGTCCATAGGGTAGGCAGAGTTGCTCGGTGGTCGTTTTGGGAATCATAGCGCGCCGTTGCTTAGGATTCCTATCGGGCTGCTCGATGGGACCGGTATAGACTTCGAAGTCGGTAAGTTCTGGTCGAACAGATTCAGACTGGTATGTCGATGCCTGTAACACGACGGTAAAGCACCAGTCCTGTGCGACACCTACATGTCCGATACTTTCGACTCGTGCCAGGGTCCCAACTGGCGCATCTCATCGATCGATGATCACCCGCACACATGCTCCGATTTGTACGTCACTCTTCGTCATGAGATTGGCGTCCAGAACGAGCGCGTTCTTTGGTTACCCTGTGTATAAGGACTCCAGCCTATCGGTCTATTGCAGACGAAGCATCTACGTAGGAAAACGCATGACACCCGTAACAGGAATAAAAACAACGTGGGGTATGTATAGAAAAAGAAAAGAGTCAATCCACAAGATATTGTGCCTAACGAAATTTAACATTCAATGCCCAAGAATTAGGCAATGTGAGCAGTATTGCACTCTGAGCACAGTCTGAAGCCTCCGGTGAGACTTATCCACAGACTTATCCCCAAAACTTGTGCACCGAATGCTGCGTCAAATTTTGTTCTTTTGTTGCTTTCCATGCTCTTTACGCATGCGAGGGTAATCCAGCGAAATTCACCGGCAAGGTAGTGGGCGTGATCGACGGCGATACGATCGAGGTCGTCCTTCGCGTGTTCGATCCGCTCGGTAACAAGGTGTGGAAGGCGTGGGCCAGGCAGGATGGACGACTGATGTTGTACGCGATTGCGGATTACGAAGGCGAGTGGTATGGGCCGTTGGAAGTGCCAAAATAATTCGCAAACTGGTCGTATGAGGGATCATGGTCAAGGTAGAACTGAGTCTCGAAGAAGTTGAAATCAAGGGTTATAAACTAGCGTACAGGCCCTGGGTGAAAGTCTGCTACTACGTCCACATGACGGATGACACAATCCGGCCATTAGGATCAGGCGAGGAGTAGCCTCAAAAGAAGATGCTAAAAAGGAGATGGAGAAGCGAGTACCGAAGCTATTTAAGGAGAATGATCGCACAGAGTCGGCAGATGATATTAAGTGGAAAATTACAACGGTTGATGACCACCGGGGCTACGTCAGTGATTACCCTTGCACCCTGGATGGTCGCAGGGACATTGAGCTGCATGAATGTGCCTTCCAACTTTGAACTGGCCAAGCTAGCTCGCTTTCCCGTTCCCTAATGCTGTACAATGAGGTTGACATTTCAGCCACGCTGACTTCCCGTTGGTGAAATAATATGGGGTCCGTTAAAACGCGTTGGATCGCAAATTGAATATATGGAGATTATGTTCAGATAAGCACATGTCTGCAATATTTGGCCATAGATGCACCCCTCCAGTTGTTTCTACGCCCCATACTCCTCTCCATCAACTGCTGTAGCTCCCGCGTCCGTGGGCTCATATTCAGGATGCCATTTTTCTCTTTCTGATTGGCTCACAATGCGATCGGCGTATACCCAGCACATTGGCGCAAACTGGCTCTCTGATTGGTTTCATGCCCTCTCACCCCTGGTGGCTTCTGTGTCTCGCGGCCTTTGTCTATGCGACATTGGTTACGGCCATGATCATCACCGGCTATACGATCCTCACCATCTGGAAATGGGTACACGCTTCAGAGACTCTTGACGCGATCGCTCGCCGTGCTGTCCCTGAAGACCTCGGCAGGAAGAGCACGCATGCCGCCTAGTCCATCAGCTTCCATTTTGATCATTGAAGACGATGCCGCGATCCGCCAACTGCTCCGCCTATGTTTGGAAGAGGCGGGATATGACGTGAAGGAAGCCATAACCGGCCGGGATGGCACGCGTGAGTTTCGGAAAGCCCCCATCGACCTGGTGATCACGGACATCTTTATGCCTGACTGCGATGGCCTGGATGTCATTCGTCGTTTACGGCGGCTCCACCCCAGGCTCAAGATTCTAGCGATTTCTGGAGGGTCCGGTACTATGGACTATCTCCGAGAGGCCACCTCCCTTGGAGCGACTCGTGTGTTATACAAACCCTTCGTCGTGCCTACGCTGTTACGAACGGTGAGTGACTTGCTCGCTGCCTGGGCCACAGAACAAAGCAGTGTAGTGCAACTACAAGACTGATTCCGATCATTCCATCTGTTAGCCTGACGGAATTTCCATTTGTAATTGGCTATGGAATAGCTCCGTATATAATCACGGCATATTCAGGTCGGAAGAGCGGCTGGGGTTTGATTCGATGCCCTCTCATCCATGGTGGCTCGTCTGCCTCGCCTCCTTCATTTATGCGACCTTGGCAGCTCTGGTGATCATCGGAGGCTATACTGTCACCGCCATCTACAAGTGGGTCAAAGTCCCTTACCTGCCTCGTTCCCAGAAGTCCTCTTCTCACCGTGCCATTGCCGAAGACTTCTCAAGTAAGAGAAATCATGCAAGGTAGATCTGTAGCCCCAATCAGTCCGCCCACACTCATCCGCACTGGAGAACCAGCGACATGTTTCAGGCAGATAATTTGACTCCAGCTCCGGATACCCCAGCCGCCGACGAATGCGCCCACGCTCTATCTGAACTCCCCGCCCCTCCCAAAGATCCGGACGCATATTATTGTGGCATTTGCGCTGTGCCCGATCTCGTAACCAGTCGGGTGATGATCGGGCGCGACAACGATCTCGTCACCATTCACCGGGAGTGCGGCGTCCACCATCGATGGCACACCATTCATCGGTTGGGTTCAGTCGCTCTCCCTGACCTTGCACCTGATCCTGCCTCGCAGACTTCTTTGGTCTGTCAGTGTCCCAAATCCGGGACTCCACCCGTCTCCGTGTAGATCAAACGCTTTTACTCACCCGGCCAGTCCGCCTTCATCCTGATTGGTTGTACGTACATTCTGATGACGGGTTTGACGGGTTTGCGAACCATCGGCACCGCGCGCACCGTTTTGAGGACAGCTGGCAGTTGCGCGGCCCGATACATCTGCCCGGTCGGATGCTCTAAGACCGCCTCAAGCTGCCGGCCTTGGACATCCCTGCCGGGCCACCCGCTTTGATTAGGTATACCGAACATCTATCAGGTGGCAACTGCGCCCGCCGACAGAGACGTCCCCAGTACAGCCGCGCGTTCTGCGGGCTCCAAAAACAGCCTTCTTCTCGATGAGGATGAAAGACAGCTGGCCCGCGTCTTGGCAACTGATAGAGGCGTCGAACGAGCATAGGCGACAGCTGACTGACGGTCAGGGCTCGTTGATCGATCGTGGCCGCAGAGGTGAGCCTATCGCCGATTCCTGCCGCGGCTCGCCTCAGGGCCGGACCCTCTAAGTCC
>DAISKX010000377.1:0-4551 GCA_036820725.1 Nitrospiraceae bacterium | reverse complement strand
AGGCGAAAACATGAGCGTGATTCAAACACGGGTTCAAATCCCGTTGGGACCACCAGCACTTACGCGATTTTCACTTTGTCAGCGTGACACCAGCGTGACACGATTTGTTGTGGATAACTGCGCTGGTGGGTTCCGTACGCCTCTAACGCGGCAATCCCTTCGCGCAAATGATCAGGGCCCAGGTGCGCGTAGCGGAGCGTCATCTTGATATCGCGATGCCCCGCTAAGGCCGCCACTTCGGGAAGTGGCCGGCCGGCTTGCACGAGTCGACTGATGAACGTGTGCCGCAAGGTATGCAGACTCACGTCCTCCAATCCAGCTCGTCGTGCCGCACGAATCACCGCGACGCCCACTTGATCCAGCGCATACGGACGGCCATCTGGCTGCGTGAACACATACGCGGATGTGGCGGGAGAAACTTGCTGTCGAATAATCGAACTCGCACGCGTCGTCAGTGGAATCAGCACTGTCGTTTTCTTGGCCTTGAGATGCTGGCGTGGTACAACCAGGGCCCTCCCATGCTGCTGCACCCAGCTTTTTTGCAGATGAACCAGATTGCTACGCCGCAGGCCCGTGTCGACGCCGACACTGATGAGATCCTGTAACCAGGGTAGACAGGCCGCGAGCAGCTGCGTCTCCTCCGCCTCCGTCAACCAGCGGAGACGTTCCTCGCCTTCCTGGTTCAGCATGATGCCTCGAAACGGAGACTTCGCAATCCATTCCCATCGCATCGCGCGTGTGAAGGCGGATTTGAGAATCCCCAGCTCCTTCGACACGCTGGCCAATGTGACGGTCGTTATCCGTTCCGCCATGTAATCCTCAATCAGCTTGGTGCTCACTGAGTCCAGCCGCAACGTTCCCCAGCGTGTGATAAAACGCTCGAGGACCATTCGATCCCGACGCTGCGAATGTGTGGATTTACACGGCGTCACCTTCTGCAGATACTCCGCCAACAACTCAGCCACCGTGTGGTGACGCGTCGGGTGCACGATGCCCGCGCATCGCTCGCGCGCGAGCTGCACCATCCAAGCCGCAAAGATCTCTTCTGCCGCTTTACGGTGCCGCACCCCCGAGTTTCTTCTCAGTCGCACGCCATCCATCTTGATTGACATCCAATATGTCCCACTATCTGTTCGTCGATACACGCCCATCCTACTGCCTCCTTTCGAGACGGGCGGTCTTCCCGCAAGGATCATAGGCCGTCGGACGGAAGAGTAACAAGAGCATAGGCGAAACGCTCTATAGTCAGAGAGCTCCGTCAGGGTTATGCTGGGCATTACCTAGAATGACTGTATAAGGTCATCGAAATAAGGTCATCGAAGAATTCGCTTCTGTAGCGCAGCGCTACCTAACTTGGCTTTCGCTGCTTCCCTGTTTCGACCGCCAGTCATACTTAGCTCCTGGATACTTGTACGATTGATAAGAACAGGCAAGGCGAATTCGACGGTGGATCACACCTCCGAGGTGGTGTCAGATACTTTGTCGGTTTCGCTAACCGTATCTTGTATAATTTTACGATTCCGGAGGGTAGACCTTGTTGGATAGGAGAAAAAGCAAGAAGGTAAAGTCACGCATCAGGAAGAAGGAAAGGAATGGAAAGTTACCGCGCTCTGAAAAGAGGCTGGTGACTCATCGGGCTATGGCAAGATCTTCGGCTTCGGGAATCATCAGGGATCCATTCTATCGTGAAATAATCTCTGGACTGAAAGGCACCTTAGATGGCCAACTTTTCGAAAGGTGCGCGGCAGACCTGCTTAGGTCTACTTATCCCGGTATTGTTCCTGTCCCCGGTGGAAGCGATTCTGGTATGGACGCCGCCATTGCTGACGGCCAGGGCTTACCATTTCCTCTCGTGACGACCACGTCTGATGATGTCATTGGCAATCTTTCGAGGAACCTAAAATCATATGTGAAAGCGGGGAGAAGTCGTCGCCAGGTCGTGGATGCCACTTCCAAGGAATTGACAGCAAAGCAACGGTTCAATCTTGAGACACGAGCCACCAGTCTTGGGTTCACTCTCATTCAGATACATACGCAAAGTAGTATGGCTGATCTTCTCTATCAAAGTCCTCGCTGGTGCAAAGACCTGCTTAATTTAGCGGGTGAACGACCTGCCCTATCCCTCTTGCCTGAATCCAGTCGTCCATCGAGAGGTGAAACTCTAATAGGCCGAGAAGCTGATCTTTCTTGGCTCAAATCGACTAACGGCGATCTAGTAATTGTTGGCCAGCCTGGGTCAGGCAAGACATCAGTTCTTATTCAACTAACAAAGGGACATGATGCACTCTTCGTGGTTCAAAACGACGAGGATAAGATTTTGGCCGGTATTCGGGCACAAAAACCAAAAATAATAATTATTGATGATGCTCACGTACGCCTGGAACTCGTCGGTAAACTGCGGCATCTGCGGCAATCGTTGGGGCTAAATTACCGCCTCATTGCGTCCTCATGGCCAGGCCATCGGCAAGTCATCCAACGTTTAGGGCTTTCGTCCCAATCTGTTCGACACTTGAGTCTCTTATCAAGAGAGCAAATGCAGGGTGTCATAAAAGGTGCCGGTATCATTGGTCCAAACGCTCTGCTAACGGAACTAATCGATCAGGCTGACGGGAAGCCTGGTTTGGCAATTACGCTTTGCCATCTTTGCTTAATTGGGGAAATTCGAGAAATCGCGCTTGGCGATGCTCTCGCTAGGGATATTGAGCAGTCATTCGAGCCACTTGTAGGTAAAAGGGCTGTGACTATTCTCGCCGCATTCTCAGTAGGCGGTGAGGATGGGATAACAATGGAAGCAGTTGCTAGAAGACTGGAGTTGAGTCTGGTCGAGGTGCGTCATACAGTTCTCCATCTTTCAGAAGGCGGCGTTATTCATGAAACGCGGCGGGGCAATCTAGTCACAAGACCACCAGCACTGCGACATGCGTTGGTTAGGGATGTCTTCTTTAAAGATGCAGCTAGACTTCCTATTGAAGGATTATTGGAAGAGGTTGCCAATACTTCCCAAGCTGCAAAGACTCTGATAGGAGCGAAATTACGAGGTGCATCAGTGCCTCAGGATCTTCTTGTCTCCCTGCTTGAGAGTAGTTCATCGAATGACGGTTGGCTCGAATTCTGCTATCTCGGGCCGGATGAATGCACTTGGGTTTTGGAAAACCACCCTGAGAAGCTAATAGAAATAGCGCGCCCTGCCCTTCGTCACGTTCCCCACCTTGTGATTCCTAAGTTCCTCGAAAAAAGCCAAACAGAAGATCGCGATGCACGGTCATCCACCGATCATCTGCTCAAATACATTGATAGATGGGTCAAGTCTTATTCGCCTAGTGAGGGGCAGCAACCCTCTCCCCGCGGTGTCCTTATGGACGTGGCTTCGCGCTGGCTTACACAGTCGCGCGACGTCACGACTTTTTTGCAGACTGTAGAGTCGATCCTATCACCGCGTTTCGAGGATACTGAGGAAAATCCCGCCGGTACAGGCGTCAACTTTCGTTTCGGCTATACGACCGCTGAAGAATTGGAACTTGTTAAGAGTCTTTGGCCTCGGATTATTCAGGTCCTAAAAGCCCACGAAATTTTAAATTGGCACCATATACGGGCAGCGGTGGAAGAATGGAGCCATCCAGGCGGGCGTGGGCCAGTAGACCCTGAAGTGGCCGATTGCATGAGAGCATACGCCAAGGAAATGCTCATCGACCTTGCTCAAATCACACAGGAACGTCCAGGAATTCAGCATTGGATTCATGAAATGGCCATATCGCTATGCGTTTCTGTGGATGTGAATTTGGATCCTACGTTTGAAGTCCTTTTTCCTATTGAGGACCTCGAAAATTATGAACAGGCTCGCGTACGGCAAGAGGCAGCAGTGATCGATTTAGCACACAAATGGTGCGAGAAGAACCGAAGCGAAGTCGTTTCATCTTTAATGATCTGTGAGAGAGAAGCGGCATCAATCGGGCGGGCTTGGCCACGTTTGACACCTGTGGTAGCAAATGCACTAGCCCCAACTGTGAAGCAGCCGATTGTTTGGGCCAATGATCTAATCGATGCCAACGCCAATGCCGATCTCATATCTCCGTTTCTTGAGTATGCAAGGAAAGAAGGATCTCCGGAATTGGAGTCGGCACTCATGCGATGTCTGAAGAATTCCGATTTACGGCCTAGCGCAGCTTCAATGCTCCTACGTATGGAAAGGCCACCCGAGGTGCTTTTTCACGAGGCGCTCTTAGATCTCCGTGGTCTTTCAACGTGGATTCGGTTTTCATGTAAAAGTCATCATATTCCCCAGAACCAGGTTAAACGACTCTTGGAGCATAAGGATGTAGAAATTGCCAAAGCTGCTGTTATCGGAATATGGGAGGGAACTCCTACGCGCGTCATAGACTCTGCGATTGTAGAACCTTGGGGCAGCTCATTAATGAGATGCCCCCATGACGCTCGGATCGCTGAAATACTTGGTAGCGACGCGGAGTTCGCTTTCAAGTGGTTGAAGGCGAGAATAACAAATGACGATATGGCTTTGGCTTTGCTAACCGAAGAGCTGGAGGCCATCGTAAA
>DAISKX010000376.1:0-4554 GCA_036820725.1 Nitrospiraceae bacterium | reverse complement strand
ACCGACTCGCGCCCGTGCGCAAACGTAAGGCGATTTATTCATCGCCTCGCGCACTTGCCCGCAAGGTCGCGTCTACTCCTCGGGCGACGTTATAACCAGGATGACGCAGGATACATTTTTTTGGCTTGGCAGTAGCGGAACGGCTATACCGAAACATATGGCGTTTTGCACGTTTGACCCTGATCAGGCTCGTGGGTGTCTGAGATGCCTTACTTAATGCACATATGTTTCGACAACGATAAAAGGTTGAGGCAAAAACAGTATCTCTTTGAATACTGCGGTGTTAGATTCAAGCTAGTACAGGAAAATCCACGAAAATGGGCCGACCACTTGCTCACGGTTATTCCAAGGTATGACATTACCCACCGGGAAAGTGCCTTTTCTGTAGCTTCGCAGTTCCTTGCAGCGCTTTCGTGGGAGAATCGCGCACGAGTTGCAGTTTGGGAAGCAGGCGGATGGAGTTTGTCCGGTGATATTCCTTTAAGCAAGGCAAGACCTAGAACATTCACCCGCCCCAACGTTCCATTCGGAGGTGATGTTACACCTTATGAGTTGAGTCGAATCCCAAAAGTTGAGACAGACTCGGAACGAATTGCTCTGACTCTTTTCAGGGAAGCACGCGCCTCCAACAACATCTATCTCTCGTTTCTCTTTTTTTGGCAGATCCTAGAGATTATGGGAGATAAGCCAGAGAAGCTAATCGAGAGGGCCTATAGGCGAGATCGCCAGCGTCTTATGCTTCATAGCGATGATCTGGCAGCCCTGCCACTGCAAGGCCGGTCCTTGAGCAATTATCTCCGAGATGATTGTCGGGATGCCATAGCGCACATCAATCGGAAACCAGGCAAGAGGAAACTAGAGTTGGATAAGGTCGAAGAGCGAACAAGGATTACCGTGAGCACCCGCGTGATCCGAGCATTCGCCGAGTATCAGATTGTACATGGGATCGGCTTGAAGGCTTCGCTTTATCTGGTTCGGGCTAGTCCAAGATCAGTTCCCATTTTCTCTGAGGAGCGTTTCATTGACGCACATGGCTACCGGTTGGCCTACCAATAGGTGACTGTGTATAGGTGATGCTCGGCAATCTTATTACATACAATCTGGCGATCTGTCGAATGAAGCTGTTTCCAAACCGTTAATTGGTGGGGCGATGAAGAGATTGCTGCTGACCCTGGTGCTGGTGTTTGGCGCCTATACCGTTGCGGTGGCAGACGATTTTGTGGACGGCATGTTGGCATACAATCGTAAGGACTATACGACGGCCTTCAGTAAGATTATGAAAGCCGCCGAAGATTCCAACCCTTCACTCGAGGAGTTCCTGGAAGTGGCCCGCTCCGACAATCCTGGTGTCTCCGACGAGGATTTAACGTTGTATTGGATGAAGCAGTACGGAGTCGATGGCACATCCTTGGACCGTTCCTCTCGCATGAGAGCGCAGTATTGGCTTGGCGGCATGTACCAAGAGGGGAAAGGCGTCGCGCAAGACTATCAGCAGGCGATGCGCTGGTTCACGAAAGCCGCCGAGTCAGGCGATGTGAAGGCACAGTTTAAGCTTGGTATCATGTACGATAGTGGAGAAGGTGTGGTTCAAGACCACAGACAATCAGTGCGATGGTTTAAGAAAGCCGCCGAAGCAGGGGATGTAGATGCTCAGTACAATCTCGGCGTGATATACGCCAACGGGAAAGGCGTGCCCCAGGATTACCGATCGGCAATGTACTGGCATACGAAAGCGGCCGAAGCAGGTGATGCAGAAGCGCAGAATAGTCTCGGCGTGATGTATGCCAATGGGCAAAGCGTGCCACAAGACTATATGCTAGCGCATAAGTGGTTCAACCTTGCCGCCGCTACAGAAACTGATAAAGAAAGAAGAGACCGAGCCGTCAAAAATCGTGATCTTGCTGCACGAAAGATGTCAGCACGGCAGATTGCCGAAGCACAACAATTGGCCCGTGAGTGGAAGCCGACGACTGGTACTGCATCGGATCGCCAGCAGGGCATGAATGGAAATGAACCTGCAGTGAGCGGTACAGGTTTTGTCGTAAGCCTACAAGGGCACGTTCTGACCAACAACCATGTGGTTCGTGGATGCACGACCGTTCGTTCCACTGCTGAAGGACGTGAGAAGCAGTTAACCGTTGTTGGGAGGGATGTGGAGAATGATCTGGCTCTACTCCAACTTCCTGCTCCCGTCCTGATCGTGGCTCGGTTTCGAGATGGACGCAATATACGACCAGGAGATGGCGTGATCGTGGTCGGGTTTCCATTGCATGGATTGCTGGCGACTGAAGCCAATGTGACTACCGGCACAGTCAGTGCGTTGGCAGGCATTGGAAACAATACGCGATTTCTTCAGATCACCGCACCGGTTCAACCTGGCAACAGCGGTGGTCCACTCTTGGATGAGAGTGGCCATATCGTGGGCATTGTGGTGAGTAAGCTCAATGCCCTGAACATCGCAAAGCGACGGGAGATATTCCGCAGAACATCAACTTTGCCATCAATAGCACCGTTGCCAGGTCGTTTCCATAGCGTGGAATACGAAGCTGATGCGTCCTCGAAACGAATGGAGCCCGCTGAAATTGGAGTGATAGCGAAAAAGTTTACCCTTCTTGTGGAATGCCACCAATAGGCTTCCATTCGGAGCTGTGGCCTGATCATTTTGTCGCCCATGTCTCGGTCTTACAAGGAGCCCCCACATGAAAATGCTTAGGAACTATATTGAGGGTCTTTAATCGTACATCTCGCCTTCCGATCGAACGATTGCGTGCTCTCCCCTGGTACTCTCTAAAGCAGGGGTGATCAGGTTTCCCTTCCTGCGGACGTCCAACGAGACACCTTCCAAGGCCGCACGTTGCACGATCCACACAGGGCAGCCTGGTTTGGCCTCCTGCGCTTCACGCCTCACCCTTTACGCCTCACGGTTATTCACCGTTGCGAATACCAGCGGAAACCTTTTTGCTCGGTGAAGGTCGTTTGGGGGGCGCCGCCGGGCTTTTCGAGGAGCAGCACCTTGAAGTCGATCAACCCAAACCAGGCGGGATCGGCAATGTCGTGGTAGTGACAGCCTTGTAATTTCGCAAGCACGTCGCCGAGTGTCTGCTTCAATTCGCTCTCGCTATAAGCACGAACGGAAAATGGTTTGCCCAGGGCCTGACAAAACCGTTGGATGGTGTATGCAGCGCCTGTACACAGCACCTTGGTATCCGGTTTGATCGCCAGAAATTGTGGTAGGGACAGGTAGCGTTCCTGGAAGCCGAGCCAACGGACCGCCTGGCGCAAGTGGTCGTACTGGACTTCGTATTCGGTATGATGTGGAAGTTTCACCGGGGCGGGCCAGCCTTCCTCGATTCCAAACTCGGTTAAGAACGCGCGACCCCCGGGTTTCAGTACGCGCCAGAGTTCAGCCACAAATCGAAGGGGGCCGAGATTAAAGATCACGTCATCCGGTAGTTCTGCCCCGAGTTGCAGGCGAAGGCGACGAATCCACTCCAGCGCTTCCTGATGCTGCGGCGTGTCGCCCTTGCCGACCCTGATTTCTCTGCCGGTTAACTTGACAGGGGTCATGTCGGCCATGTTCTCATTGTCGATCACGAGGTCCACGGAACTGTCTTTAAACGGCAACCATTCGCCATTTGCCTGGGTCCCTTTGCCGGTCCAGCCACCGGCACGAGCGCGATGGAGCTGTAGATTGAGGAAAGGACGAGTAATGTCCAAAGAGACGTACTGAATCCCCTGCTTCTCGAAGGGCAGTAATTCCAGCCCGAATTCTCGCGCGAGGTACCCCAGGCCTCCACCGACCTCTACAATGACTTTCGGCTTCGGTTTGAACCACCCCAGGCGCCGGAGTTGCCGCATGAGAAGACGGCCGTATGTCGTTCCGCCCAACGCCTCGCTCGGCTCCCGGAAGAGATGAGAAACCGTGGTTTCGATCAGGTCGAAATGGCCATCATCTTCTCCGCTTTCCTTGAGCTCGTGAATGTGAAAGTCCGCCAGGTGGTCTTCTCCCTCAAAATCCTCTTCCCCTGACCAACCTTCGCGTATCTGCTGAAGCAAAAGATCCCACTTGGCTTTATGCCGATGACCGCCCGGAGGCTCTGTTCCAAAATAACAGAGTGAATAATTCGGTAAGGACCATCGTTGGAGATGCCATTCGCCGGGTTGGCCGTCCGGGCCGCATATTTTCGTTCCATATTTCTGCAGGAGCGCGCCCACCGTTATGTGGCCGTTCATAGCGGTCAGCATTTCGATACCCGATTGATTGAGGCGAACAAGCGGATAGGTGTCGTCGAGCGGAGCGAGCCACCATTCGTCATAGGTATGTTGATAGGCGACTAAATCCGGAATCCGCCATGCCCGAAGAGTGAGGATCTCTTCAGTCAGGCAAATCGGCTCCTGGACCGCGGCGGCTGGCTTCATGGTGACGACAAGGCCGGCAAAAAAAGCACAGTACACGAGGGTCCACGTCTGCTGCAAGAAGACGCACCTCACTTTTTAGGAACGTAAAGGTGGCGAAGCTGGGTCGGGAAGGATTTGGGTGAAGGCAGGACGATA